>JBFYXI010000279.1:0-7086 GCA_041310635.1 Desulfuromonadaceae bacterium
GAAACGTGGCGCATTGCGAAGCAAACCTTCGCGATCTTTGCGGCTTTGCGTTAGAAAGTGCCATGGACCTTCTTTTTTGTTATAGGGCCGCGCTTTTGATTCTAAATATATCCCCCGAACAATCCGGGCAAGGTGTTCTGCGAATAAGGATTTCGTAGCGATCAGATCATTCCGTGTTGCCTGGATTCTCCCGTTTCAAGTTCAATTTGGGCAGCCCCTGGTACCGAGGCGTTCGAAATCCGGCTGAGCAGGGCACCTTGCCCGCATCTCCCACTTATTCGCGCTTTTCCCCCTTCACATCCCCACTGTTCTTCTCTTTTTCGTAATTGTCCTCCAGAAACGCGATGAAGTCGATGTGGCGCTCGATGAAGCGCAGGTTGTAGCGGCTCTCGTAGAGGAGCAGTACGCTGGCGGCGAGGAGGAACAGCCCGCCGAGCAGCGCCAGTCCGCTCGGCAGCCAGGCGATCTCCTTGCTGCCATAGGCAACGTTGAGGGCGATCGCCAGGCTCGAGGCGACGAACAGCACGGTCGCCGAGTAGAGAGCGGCCATGGCCTTCTGGATCAGCCAGGCCCGGGTCCGCTGCTTGCGGGTCTGCACCTTGAGCATCTTCATGCGCTCCTCCGGGTGCGACAGCTTGCCGTCAATCAGCGCTTCCACCTCCCCCTTCAACAGGTGAACCCGGTCGAAGACCCGCGCCAGGCGCGCCGAGGTCGAGAAGATCAGCGTGCCGCAGGCGGAGATCAGCACCGCCGGGGTGATCATCGAGGTCAGGATGCCGGTTCCGGAGAGGGCTTCGAACATTTTATGGTCGGGGATGGGCATGGGGGTAACTCCTCTACGTTGGAGCTGGAAAAAGTCAATGATGGCCACCATGACACCAAGCAATCCTTGAAGGTCCTGGCTGATGGCTGGTTGAGCAGACCGGTTCTGTTTGAAAATTTCCCGGAGCCCCGGTGACTGGGTGGCAAAGCATTCTGGACCAGGATATCAAGTTTCGGCCCGCCGTCGGCCGCGCTCGACATCGACTCCGGCCAGCAGAGCCAGACCGGCCACGAAGAAGGCCGCCAGAGCCAGAATCGCAAAACGGTTGGAACCGGTCAGGTCGATGAGCAGGGCGAACAACAGCGGGCCGAGGATCGAGGCAAATTTGGAACTGATGGCGAAGAAGCTGAAAAACTCGGCACTCCGCGCCGGGGGCAGCAGACTCGCGTAAAGGGAGCGGCTGAGGGCCTGGCTGCCGCCGAGAACCAGTGCGACCATGAGACCGAGCATCCAGAATTCCAGGGCAGTGCGCATGGTCGCTGCGTAGACGGTGATGGCGGCAAAGATTGCCAGGGTAGCCATTACCGTGCGCTTGGCTCCCCAGCGAGAGGCCAGGCGCGCTGTCAGCATGGTGGCCGGCATCGCCAGGAACTGGATCATCAGGTAACAGCCAAGGATGGCAGCGGTGCCCAGTCCGAGTTCGACGCTGGCAAAGATGGCGGCAATGGCGATGATCGTCTGGATGCCGTCGTTGTAAAGCAGAAAGGCCAGCAGAAAGCGGAGCAGGTCGGGGTATCCGGCCAGTTCACGCGCCAGGCGCAGGTAGTCGCCAGGGGTATGCAGGCGGTGGGCGTCCGGGCGCACCGGCCCTTCCTGCAATCGCCAGAAGGCCGGCAGGGAAAAGAGCAGCCACCAGGCACCGGTCATGAGAAAACCGAGACGGGTAGCCTCTGCTTTTCCTGCCAGTCCAAGTTGGGCATGACCCTCGATCAACAGGAAGATCAGAGCCAACGCCACCCCGCCCCCGAGATAACCCCAGGCATAAGCCTGCGATGACAAGCGGTCGGCCTCGATGCCGCCGGCGAGATCGGGCAGAAAAGCATTGTAAAAGATATTGCCGGTGGCAAAGCCGATGTTGGCGACCAGAAACAGACCGGCTGCCAGCAGCCAGTCGCCGTCACCCGCCAAACAGAGCAGGCTGGTTGCAACCGCCCCGACGGAAGCGCAAATGACCAGCAGGGTTTTCTTGACTGCATGCCGGTCGGCCAGGTTGCCCAGCATCGGGGCAATCATGGCCACCAGGAGCATCGAGGCGGCGACCGTATAGCCCCACACCGCGGTGGCGGGGATCAGCCTGCCCCCCAGCAGGATGCCTTCGGCGGGCGAGATGGCGGCGAAATAGACCGGCAGGACAGCGGCGAGGATGACCGTGGCAAAGGCCGAATTGGCCCAGTCGTAAAGGCACCAGGCACGCACCGTTCGCCGGTGCTCGACGGTAAGGGTCATGGCTGGTCCAGTGTGGTCGGCTTTTCGCGGCTGACGCTAGGAACGAACGGCCCCGGACGCGGCTCATGCGGCAGATTGAGCAGGGTGCGCGCGCGGTTCAGCGCATCATCGATATTGCCGTGCACGTTGTCCGCGCCGATCTTGTCGAGCAGGCCGGAATGTTCGAGAACGATCAGCGGTTGCGCATGCACCCCGGAGAGGACCAGCGTCGTGCGTTCACGGCGGGACCTGGTGTAGACGCTTTCGAGAGCCTGGATGGCGGTGGCATCGAGGGAGAGCACGTGGCGCATGCGCAGGATCAGGATGCGCGGCTTGTCTTCCACTTCGCTGATGGCGTTCTTGAACTTGTCGGCCGCGCCGAAGAAAAACGGCCCAGAGATCTCGAAGACTTCGACCCCGGCGGGAACCTTCCGGCGGCTCAGGCTGAGTGGGTCGTCCGGATTCTCCTCTTCGTCATCATTCAGCATATGGGTGACATAGCCGACCTGGGTGACTTCCGCCATGCGCCTCATGAAGAGCAGGGCAGCGAGGACCACGCCGACCTGGATCGCCACGGTCAGATCGACCAGCACGGTGAGCAGAAAGGTGGAAACCAGCACCAGAATGTCGCTTTTGGGACCGCGGAACATCTTGATGAAAAGGTGGGTCTCGCTCATGTTCCAGGCGACAATGGCCAGGATGCCGGCCAGGGTGGCCATCGGGATCAGCGCCGCCCACTTGCCGAAGAAGAGCATGATCAGCAACAGGGTGACGGCATGGACGATCCCGGCGATCGGGGTGCGCCCGCCGTTCTTGATATTGGTCGCGGTGCGGGCGATGGCTCCGGTGGCCGGAATGCCGCCGAAAATCGGTGAGGCGATGTTGGCCACCCCCTGAGCGACCAGTTCCATGTTCGAGCGGTGACGGCGCTCGGTCATGCCGTCGGCGACCACCGCCGAAAGGAGCGACTCGATCCCGGCCAGCAGGGCGATGGTCAGCGCCGGCGAGAACATCTGCCGGCACAGCTCCCAACTGATGTTCGGCAGGTGCGGGGCGGGGAGGGTGTTTGGCACCTCGCCGAAGCGGCTGCCGATGGTTTCAACCGGGATGTTGAGCAACTGTACGGCGGCAGTAGTGGCGATAATGGCCACCAGCGAGCCGGGAATGCGATGGGTCAGTCGCGGCCAGAAGAGAATGATCAGCATGGTGGCCGTGGCGACCATGGCCGCCCACGGGCTGAACGAGGCGAAGTGCTCGGCAAAGGCGGCGACTTTTTCCGGGAATTCGGCCGGGACTTTCTCCATCTGCAGGCCGAAGAAGTCGCGCAGTTGCCCCACCAGGATGATCAGGGCAATGCCGGCGGTAAAGCCGACGGTGACCGGGTAGGGGATGAACTTGATGACTGTCCCCAGTCGGGCCAGACCCATGGCGATCAGCAAGCCGCCGGCGAGCAGGGTGGCGGTCGCCAGACCATCGTAGCCGTACTTTTCGACGATGCCGTAAACGATGACGATAAAGGCGCCGGTCGGACCGCCGATCTGCACGCGGCTGCCGGACAGCACCGAGATCAGCAGGCCGGCGACGATCGCCGTGTACAGTCCCTGCTCCGGCTTGACCCCGGAAGCGATGGCGAAAGCGATGGCAAGGGGGAGGGCGACCACGCCGACGATGAGGCCGGCCATCAGATCCTGGGCAAGCTGGCGGGAACTGATCCCTTCGCGAAGGGCGGTGAAAAACTTGGGAGTGAATTCGGCTCTCAGCACGGATGCCTCCGAGAGCCCGGGCGGCTGGGTGGACCGTCTGGGTCTGATGAAAGGTACGTCGCGCCCGTAGGCGCACTTCGAATTATAACACCTTGAATGATGATCACAAGTAAAATATGTATATTTGAATATATATTTTTTCCAGTAATTTCTGATTGTTACAATTGTATAGTGGTGACCGGCGCAGTCGCTCTTGTCATGGCATGTCGATTTGCACCAGGAACGGCTGGTCAGCGCCACGGTCCGCAAGGAAGGTCCGCAGCCGACCGGATCCGCTGCTCAGCGACGTGAAGAATTCCGGCTCTCCGCACAGCCAGACGAGCAGCGGCAGGTTGCCGGTCAGGCCGAATCCGGTGGAGCGGATCATGGCTAAGACCAACCCGCGTTCGAGGTCGGTGGCCAGGGCCTGGGGTTCGGCAGCATAATGGCTCGGGAAGGCGACGACCCTGCGATCGAGGCTGGCCAGGAAAACGTCGCGTTCGCAGTCAGGCAGGCCGGCCAGGTTGACGCCGCACCAGTCCGGGGGGCGGGTGGCGAGCAGGGCCCGACAGGCCAGGGGGCGGGCGGCATAGATGCGGCAATTGCCAGAAGCGTCCAGGAAGGGGCAGGAGCCGACGGCCTGACGATAGCCGGTCAGGAATTCGCGGGCATCGGCACATTGCCGGGCATGGGCAATGATCTTGACCGCAGTTGCGGCCAGTTGTGACCGTTGCCCGGTGTCGAGCAGTTCGGCGATCGCCAGTGCCTCGGGGAGAGTGGCATTGACCGTGAGGGTGCAGCAATTGCTGCACCCCGGACCGCACCATAGGTGAATTCCGGCGCCCGACCCCTGGCGCCAGTCGGCAATCTGCCGGTCGAGTTCCGCCTGGTGCCGGCGGGCCAATCCGGCCAGTTCCGCAATCATTTGCTGAGTCATCTCGGTTCCTGCGGTTCTGTATGGCTGCCTCTTTCGGCAATCCAGTAGGTCTGCTTGTGCAGGGCGCGGGTCAATTCGACATGCCGCCGTTCGGCGGCTTCGCGCGTCGGGTAGCGGCCGACCAGGAAGCGGTGGCCATGATCGTCCTGGCGCCAGAGTTCGTAGCTGTTCGAGCCTGGTCGGCTCATGGCGAAGCAAACAGGCGCACGGCGAGAAAAATGCCGAGCATGACGAAGGCCAGGGCGATCTTTGCCGCGGCCCCGAAGGCGAGACCGAGGGTGGCACCGATGCCCGCCTTGCCGGCACCGCGCAGGTCGCGGTTGATGGTCAGCTCACCGGCGACCGCGCCGACAAAAGGGCCAAAAACTACGCCGGGCAGACCGAAAAACAGGCCGAGCAGGGTGCCGAGGGCCGCGCCGGTGACCGCCCGTCCGGAAGCGCCGAAACGTTTGGCACCGAACGCCCCGGCGGCGAAGTCGACTGCGTAGGCGAGTAGAGCCAGTCCGCCGAGTACGGTCAGGGTCGTCCAGCCGACGTAGACAAACTCCTCCGCCCAGGCCGCGGCCACCAGGCCGAGAAAGAGCAGCGGCGCGCCGGGGAGAGCCGGCAGCACCAGCCCGGCGAGCCCGGCAAAAATAAGAATCAATGCGATCACAAACAATAAAATTGACAGGTTAATTTCTTTCTCTTGAGATCTAACTATAATGTACTGTCAGCCACACCGTGTCCTGCACCGGGTCGGTCCATTCGACCCGGTGTTTTTTGTGGGCCGGGATCTCCAGCCAGTCGCCGGGAGCGAGCTCTGCCGGCGGGGTGCCGTCGGCAAATTCCAGTCGGGCTCGTCCCGCCACCAGCAGGACGAATTCGTTCTGCGCCTGGTCGTACCAACAGTCGGGTGGCGAGACGTGGCCGCAGGAGACAATGCGTTCTATACGGACATATTCCGACCGGCGGAGGGTCTCGACCAGTTCGTCGGGAAGGTCGACGGGGATTTCGCGCAGGAGGTTGCCGTTCATGACCGCTCGTCCTTGCCCTCACCGTCAAGTTGGGCATGGCGATAGCAGCCGACCAGGTGATCATTGACCATCCCGGTGGCCTGCATCAAGGCGTAGCAGATGGTGCTGCCGACGAAACTGCAGCCGAACCGGCGCAGTTCCCTGCTCATCTGCTCGGAGCGGGGGGTGCTGGCCGGGATCTCCTGCACGGTGCGCCAGCGATTCTGCACCGGCCGGCCATCGACGAACTCCCAGAGGAACCGGTCGAGACTGCCATGCGCGGCGCGAACGGCCAGCACCGCGCGGGCGTTGCGAATCGCGGATGCGATCTTCAAGCGGTTGCGGACGATCCCCGGGTTGCCGAGCAGACGGGCGATGTCGGCTTCGCCAAAGCGGGCCACCCGCTCGGCGTCGAAACCGGCGAAGGCCTGCCGGTAATGCTCGCGTTTGCGCAGGATAGTCAGCCAGCTCAGCCCGGCCTGGGCTCCTTCCAGGATCAGGAATTCGAAAAGGCGGGTGTCGTCGTGCAGCGGCACGCCCCATTCCCGGTCGTGGTAAGCGGTATACAGTGGGTCGCTGCCACACCAATCGCAGCGTCGCGGCGGCGCCGCCGTCTGACTCGCCATGGTCAGCGCCTCGCCAGGACCAGGGACAGCGCCAGGCCGACAAACACCGTGCCGGCCAGCCAGTTGAGAGCGCGCTGTACGGTGGCCGAGCGCTGTAGCCAGGCTCCCAGGGTACCGGCCAGCAGGGCGATGCCGCCGAAAACCAGGATGGTGGCAACGATGAAGGCCACCCCCAGCAGGATCAATTGCAGAGGCAGCGGTCCGCGCGCCGGGTCGGCAAACTGCGGCAGGAAGGCCAGGAAGAACAGGGACACCTTGGGATTGGTGAGATTCATGATGATGCCGCGCCGGTAGAGACGCAGCAGTCCAGTCGTACCGATGCTTTCCCCGCCGACCCGTGCCACCGGCGCACGGAACGCCTGCCAGGCGAGCCAGAGCAGGTAGCCGGCGCCGACCAGCTTGAGGGCGGTGAAGGCCGTCGCCGACGTCTGGAAAATCACCGCCACTCCCAGGGCCACCCCGAGGGTGTGTACGATCAGACCGGTGCACAGACCGCCGACGACCGCCAAGCCGGAATACTTTCCGTAAAGCGCCGCCT
>JBFYXI010000025.1:0-11294 GCA_041310635.1 Desulfuromonadaceae bacterium
CGGCCCTGCTGACCCTTGTCTACCCCGCCGAAATCCACATGCTTCCCGGATTCCTTCTGCCCGGGCTGGGATTGGTCGCGCTGGGCATCTTTCTGCGTGCCACGTTTCGCCCTCAGCCGAACGTCACCCTTTCTACTGCCGATGGTGCGGTTATCGTGGTGGTCGCCTGGTGCGCAGCCATTGCCGGGGGCGCCGTGCCCTTCGTCTGGGCCGGGCACGACCTGACCCGGTCGGTCTTCGAAGCCACCAGCGGCTGGACGACGACCGGACTGTCCGTGGTCGACGTGACCACGGCGTCACCCCTGTTGCTGTTTTTCCGCAGCCTCATGCAACTGGCCGGCGGCGCCGGCCTGGCCATTCTCATGATGTGCGCGTTTGCCGGACCTGCCGGCGTCGGCCTGAGTCTGGCGGAAGGCCGCTCGGAGCAACTGGTCCCCCAGGTCCGGCAATCGGCGCGTCTGGTGGTGATGCTCTACGGGGTCTATCTGCTGGTTGGCGTCATCGCGCTCAAACTCGCCGGGATGTCCTGGTTCGATGCGGTCAATCATGCCTGTTGCGCCATTTCGACGGGAGGTTTTTCGACCCGGGTCGAGTCCATCGGTTTCTGGAACAGCCCCGAGATCGAGGCGGTAATCATGGTTTTGATGCTGCTCGGATCGATGAATTTCCTGACCGGATATGTTCTCTGGCGGGGAGACTGGCGGGCGGTGCTTCGCAACGGCGAGATCCGCTTGACCGCATGGCTGTTGCCGCTGGCCGGAGGCATTTTGTTGTTCGCCGTGACCCTTCTGTCCGCGCCGCATGCCGCCGCGGCACTGCGCACCGCGCTGTTCCAGGCGGTCAGCGCGCTGACCACGACCGGTTTCGAGACCACCAGGGTCGCCGCATGGAACAGCCTGGGCTGGCTCGTCCTCATCCTGCTGATGCTGATCGGCGGCGGCACCGGTTCAACGGCAGGCGGCATCAAGCAGCACCGCCTCTACCTGCTGGCCAAAGGTCTCAAAAGGGAGTTCCAGGAGATCTTTCTGCCGCCGGGAACCCTCTCCGAGCAGGCCTTCTGGGTCGGCAATCACCGGCGGTTTCTCTCCGCGGATGACTTGCGCAAAGCGGCACTGTATATCGCCTTCTACCTGTTGACCTGGCTTGCCGGCGGCTGCGCTCTGGCGGCTTTTGGCAGCCCCCTGGCGGACAGTCTCTTCGAGTTCGCCAGCGCCCTTGGGACCGTTGGTTTATCCGCCGGAATGACGACCGCTGCGGCCCCCGACGGGCAGTTGTGGGTACTGATTGCCGGCATGTTCCTCGGCCGGCTGGAATTTTTTGTGATCTTCTGGGGTTTCATCAAACTCGGCATGGACCTGCCGTGCCTGCTCCGCGGGCGGATGGACAGAAAACCGGCAGCCTGAGATGGCTGCCGGGGAAACCGGCTTCCTGACGCAAGCCCGCCACCCTCATTCGCCGGCAAGCACCACCACCGACTCCCCGCCCACGGCGTAGCTGGTCTGCTCCTCTAGTACCGGCTCCGTCCCCGGTTCAAAGCTGGCCGGATCACCGGCGGTATCGACGAAACGCCGCCAGCGCCGCCCGTCCCTGAGCGGCGGCAGCGCGAAGACCTGGGGCTGCGCCGCGGCGTGCGCGATCAGGTAGATCTCCGCCTCGTCACGCAGCCCCTGCAGGTGCATGCCGAGGGAATGCGCCGGTTCTGACCAGTCGACCCTGAACAGCTGAGGACCGTGCCAGGTCAGGCGCCGTTCGCCGCGCTCCTCCCCCTCGAAGTGGCGTGGACGGAGCACGCCGTGGCGCTTGCGGAAAGCGATCAGGCGCCGGCAGAAATCGAACAGGCCGCGGTGGTGCTCAAGGTCGCGCCAGTTGAGCCAGCCGATCTCGTTGTCCTGGCACCAGGCGTTGTTGTTTCCCCCCTGGCTGTTGCCGAACTCGTCGCCGGCCAGCCACATCGGCACGCCGTGGGCAAGCAGCAGCAACGCCGCGAAGTTGCGCACCCGCCGGGTCCGACGGGCATTGATCTGCGCGTCGCCGGTCACCCCTTCGGCGCCGCAGTTGGCGCTGAAATTGGCGTCGGCACCATCGGCGTTGAACTCGCCGTTGGCCTCGTTGTGCTTGTGCGCGAAGCTGACTAGGTCGGCCAGGGTGAAGCCATCGTGGCAGGTGACGAAGTTGATGCTGTGAAACGGTGCCCGGCCATCGTCCTGGTAAAGATCCGAGCTGCCGGCCAGGCGCGTGGCCAGATGCGGCACCATGCCGGCATCGCCGCGCACGAAGCGCCGCAGATCGTCGCGGAACTGGCCGTTCCATTCGGCCCAGCGCCCGAAGTTGGGGAAGGTGCCGACCTGGTAGAGGCCGGCGGCATCCCAGGCCTCGGCGATCAGCTTGGTGTCGGCCAGCACCGGATTGGCGGCGATTCGCTCGATCAGCGGCGGATTGGCCAGCGGCTCGCCATCGGCACCCCGGCCGAGGATGGCGGCCAGGTCGAAGCGGAAACCGTCGACATGCATCTCGGTCACCCACCAGCACAGGGCGTCGACGATCAGGTCGCGCACCACCGGGTGGTTGCAGTTGACGGTATTGCCGCACCCGGAGAAATTCGCGTACCCGCCGGTCTCGCGATCGAGCAGGTAGTAGATGCTGTTATCGAACCCCCGGAACGACAGGGTCCGCCCCCGCGCATCCCCTTCGCCGGTATGGTTGAAGACCAGGTCGAGAATCACCTCGATCCCGGCCCGGTGCAGGGCTTTGACCAGTTCACGGAATTCACGCAGGGCGGCGCCGGGTTGCGGGTCGACCGCGTAGGCTGCCTTGGGGGCAAAGAAACTCAGGGGATGATAACCCCAGAAATTATGGAGCACCGCACCGTTCAGGGGGTTGACCCGGTAGTTGTCGCTCTCGTCGAACTCGGTGATCGGCAGCAGTTCCACGGCGGTGACCCCCAGTTCCTGCAAGTAGGGGATCTTGTCGATCAGGCCGCGGTAGGTGCCGGGATGGGCGACGCCGCTCGACGGGTGGCGGGTGAAGCCGCGCACGTGCACTTCGTAGATGATCGTGTCAGCCAGGTGGCGCTTGAGAGGGCGGTCGTGCTCCCAGTCGAATTCCGCGTCGGCGAGCACCCCCCGCCAGGCGCCGTGCCGGGCCGCGGCACGGCTGTCGCCGCGCCACAGCGACGGCCCGCTGACGGCTTTGGCGTAGGGGTCGAGCAGTATCGCCTGCGGGTCGAAGCGATGCAGCAGACTGGGTTTTTGTCCGGTGCGCGCCGCCCGGTAGCCGTACTCGAAACCGGGCGCCAACCCCTGAATGCAGACGTGCCAGACGTCGCCGGTGCGGTTCAGTTCCGGGTCGAGGGGGATTTCCATGAGTGGTTCGCCATCGCCCGGGACGAACAGCACCAGCGTCACCCGGGTGGCGTGACGGGAGAAGACCGAGAAATTGACCCCGGCGGAAAGCCGGGTGGCGCCGAAGGGCAGGGGATGACCGCGCAATACGGCGAAGTCACCGGTAACGGCGTCGAGCAGGTGCTGGCGGGAGATGGGCGGAGACATGAGGCTCCTTGTGCGGGTTGGAACTCCCCGCTCCAGTGTAGCAAATCCTGCGACCAGTATCGATTGGCGAGTCGCCGCAGGGAAATTTTAGCGATTTACTCGGCGGTCGATTTGCGCTTTATTGATGATCGACGGCCGTTCCCCGGCCGAATTTTCCCAAAGCGGGCCGGGCGTGGCCAATTTCCTCATCATCGGCGTCTGCGTACTTCTTGGCGTGCTCTTCCGGCGCCTGCGCATCTTCCCCGCCGATACCGCCCGGTCCCTCAATCTGTATGCCTTGTACCTGTCGCTGCCGGCGGTGATCCTGCTGAAGGTCCCGCAAATCGGCCTGTCGCGGGAGATGCTGGCGGTAGCGGTTCTCCCCTGGCTGATGCTGCTCTTTTCGGCGGGGCTGGTGCTGGCGGCGGCGCGGCTGTGCGGCTGGCCGCGGCCGATCATCGGCGTCCTGCTGCTGGTCGTGCCCCTGGGGAACACCTCCTTCATGGGGGTGCCGATGATCCAGGCATTTTTCGGGGCCGCGGGGATCCCGTACCTGATTGTCTACGACCAGGTCGGCACCATGCTGATCTTCGCCACTTACGGTTCGCTGATCCTCGCCCTCTATGGCCGCGACGGCGCCGTTAACCTGGCAGCCATTGCCCGGCGGGCCCTGTTCTTCCCGCCGACCATCGCCCTGCTGATCGGGCTGGCGCTGCGTGGCTGGCCTTATCCGGCGCCTCTTGTCCAGCTGCTGGAAGGGCTCGCCGCTACCCTGACGCCCTTGGTGATGACCGCCATCGGCTTCCAGATGACCCTGCGCCTGCGTCGCACCACCCTGGCGCCACTCGCCACCGGGCTGACCATCAAGCTGCTGCTGGCTCCCCTGGCGGCGCTGCTGCTGTGCCGCCTGCTCGGCTGGCAGGGGCTGGCCGCCGACGTGGCGATTCTCGAAGCGGGGATGCCGCCGATGGTCACGGCCAGCGCCCTGGCGGTAGCCGCCGGCATGGCGCCGGAGTTGGCCGTGGCCCTGGCCGGGCTCGGCATCATCGCCGCCTTCCTCACTCTGCCGATCCTCTTCTCACTGCTCTAGCGCAGGCGCACCCCGGTTGCCGGCGGCCTCCGCAGACCTGACGGCGGACAATCGCCGGAGTTACGGCTGGTGAGCCGGGCGCAGCAGGTCGAATACGGTCTTCACCGGGTTGAAGGTGCACGCCGGCAGCTCGACGAACACCGTGAGCCAGCCGGCCATGCCGCCATTCCATAGCCCCGGCCGCTCGAGGATGCCGATCGGTTGACCGTTCTGGCGCTTGCTGGTGACGATGGCCGCGGTCTGGTCGACGAAGCGCTCCAGCGGATAAGGTCGGCCGCGGCCGTCGCGCAGGCTGCAGACCAGGTCGACCGGGTTGAAATGGGTCGCTGCGGCAAGGATCGCCGCCTGTTGCGGATCGCCGCCATCGACCTGCGCCGCTTCGACGATCTGCCGACTGATGCCGCCGTCCTTGCCGGACACCCAGAACGGCCCCCCGCCCGGCTCGCCCTGGTTGGCCACCATGCCACACACGCGCACCGGCCGGTCCAGCAGGTCAATCAGCTGGACCGCGTCCCTGTCGCCATCGGCCAGCGGCCTTCCCAACTCCTCACGCAGGAACTCCTGCGCCCGGCGCTGCCCGGCGGCATCGGCGGGACGCTGGCGCAACCGTTCCAGCAGTGTTCGCTGGCTCTCGGTCAGCTCCAGCAGCAACCCGCCAAGCAGCCGGTCCCAAAGCAGGTTGTCCCCCTTGCGCCGGTCCGGCACCACGTTATCGATGTTGCGGATCAGCACCAGGTCCCCGGCCAGCGCCGCGAGATTGGCGAGCAGGGCGCCGTGGCCGCCGGGACGCAGCACCAGGCGGCCGTCGGCATCGCGCAGCGGCTCGCCGTCGGCACCGAGGGCGAGGGTGTCGGTGGCCGGCTGCTGTTCGGAAAAGGTCACCTCGAGGGGGGCGGCGTAGCGCTGTTCCAGCGCCCCTTGCCAGGCCGCCAGATGCTGCGCAAAGAGCGCCCGGTGCTCTGGGGAGACGGTGCAGTGCAAGCGGGCCGGATTGTCCGCACCGACCAGTTGGACGGTTTCGGCGAGGTGCTCGGCGAAGGCGGTGCGAACCTCGCCGGCGGCACGATGAAAGGGGAGCAGCCCCTTGGGGAGGCGGGCGTAGTCGAGACCGTGCGTTTCGAGCAGGGCCGCCAGCAGCACTGGCAGGTTGCCGCTGCGGCGCACGCCGTCCAGCTCCTGGCCGCTGCGCGCCAGCACCTCGGCCAGCGCGACGATGAACGGGAAGCGCTCGAGTTCGGTGAGGAAGCGCTGCAGTTCGCCAGGGTCACCGCCCTGCAGCGGCTGGAACATGCGGGTGGCGGCACCGGAGGCCGGCACGAATCGGGTCACCCGCCCCGCCGCCGCGGCGGCGGCAAAGCGTTCGACCAGGGCCGCATGCCGGCTGGCAGGGAGTTCGCGGATGCCGTCACCGACCGTGCAGGGGCGCGCCAGCCGGGCCCGGACCTGGCCTCCGCGCAGCTGCGCCAGTTGCCGTTCCGCCTCGGCGGGGAGAATGTCGTGATCCGCCAGTTGGGCGAGATCCGCCGGGGTGAAGGTCATGCCATGGTCCCGGCGGGGGTCAGAACAGCAGAACCGGGCACTTGGCCTTGTGCAGTACGAAGTTGGCCACCGAACCGAACAGCACGTCACGAATCTCGCCGGTGCTCTCGCGGCGGCCGATCACCAGCAGCTGGAAGCCTTCCTCGTTGGCCACCCGCGCGATCAGCTCCCGCGGCGTGCCGAGTTCCAGCCGGCTCGCCACCGTGAAGCCGGCCGCCTCGAGGGTGCGCGCCCGGCCGGCGAGCAGTTCCGCGCCGGCCTTGCGGGCATGCTCGCGGATCATCTCCATCTGGAAGTCGGGGATCATCCGGTAGGCAAGGCGGTCGACGTCGACCACATGCAGCATCGTCAGCTTCTGCGGAAAGCGCTCCCGCAGGGCGACGATGCGCTCAAGGGTGCGGGACGAGTTGGTCGAGCCGTCCACCGGGACCAGGATTTTCGGATCCATCGCCGTGCTCCTTTTGCGGCGGGAAAAGCGCCGGTCAGCGGCCCGGGTAGACCAGGCGCGGCAGCCACAGCACCAGGTCGGGCCAGTAGGTCAGGATGAGGAGGATGATGCCCTGGATCGCCAGGGTCGGCAGTACCGCCCTGGTGACATAGAGCAGGTTGCGGTCGGCCACTGCCCCGGAGATGTAGAGGCTGACTCCGAGCGGCGGAGTGCAGTAGCCGATGCCGAGGTTGATGGTCATCAGCAGGCCGAAGTGCATGGTGTCGATGCCGAACTTGTGCAGCAGCGGCAGGAAGATCGGGGTCAGGATCAGGGTCGCCGAGATGATGTCCATGAACATGCCCACCGCCAGCAGCAGCAGGTTGACCACCAGCAGGAAGACCCACGGCGACTGGATGTTGGCCATCACGGCGTTGGCCATCCGGTCGGGGAGCCGTTCGAAGGTCAGGAACTCGCCGAACACCGAGGCGCCGGCGACGATGACCAGCAGCGACGCCGAGGTCACCGCCGAAGCGACCACCACCTTTTTGACATCCTTGAACTGCATGTCCTTGTGGATGAACAGCTCGACGAAAAAGGCGTAGAAGCAGGCGACCACCGCGGCCTCGTTGGCGGTGAAGATCCCCGAGTAGATGCCGCCGAAGATCAGCACCGGCAGCAGCAGCGCCCACATGCTCTCGCGCAGGGTTGCCAGCAGCTGCTTCAGGGTCGGTTTCGGCAGCACCTCGAAGTTGCGCCGCTTGCAGTAGAAGTAGGCGTAGACCGACATGGCCACGATGATCAGCGCCCCGGGGACGAAACCGGTGAGGAACAGTGCCTCCAGCGGGTCGTTGGTGACCATGGCGTAGAGGATCATCGAGATCGACGGCGGAATCACGATTCCCAGGATCGGCGCGGTGGTCATGATGCCGACCGAGAACTTCTCATCGTAGTTGTGCTTCATCAGGGCCGGAATCATGAAGCCGCCGATGGCCACCACGGTGGCCACCGTCGATCCGGAGATCGCCCCGAAGAAGCCGCAGGCCAGCACCCCGGCAATCGCCAGCCCGCCGGGGAGCCAGCCAACCAGCACGTTGGCGGTCTTGATCAGCTTTGCGACGATGCTGCCGGTGGTCATGATGTTGCCGCACAGCACGAAGAACAGCACCACGATCAGGGCGAACTTGTCCATGCTGCGGTAGAGGACCTCGATGACGATCATCGGGTCGATTCCGGCCAGCCACACCAGGCCGGCCAGCCCGGCGAAGAACAGCGCCATGAACACCGGCACGGTGGCGGCCATGCAGCCGAGAAGCAGGGCGAGGATCATCAGTTCCTGGGTGATCATGGCCTCTCGTCACCCTCCCCGGCAGCCGGCGTCGGGGCCGGCCCGGTCCAGTCCTCGACGATCAGCAGCAGGGTGCGCAGGACCATCATTGCCCCGATCACCGGGAAGACCGCATAGAAATACCACTCGGGGATCTGCAGGGAGGTGGTCTTGGCGTAGTCGTCGGCGTACATCATGCGCATCAGTCCCCAGCCGAACCAGAGCAGGCAGCCGGAGAAGGTCAGCACCGCCAGGTGATTGATCATGGTCAGCGGCTTTTTCAGCGCCGGGATCAGTTGCGGAAGGACATCGATGCGGATCAGGGCGCGGGAGCGGATGGCCGTCACGCAGCCGAGGTAGGTGGAGAGGAAGATCACCTTGCGCACCACCTCGTCCGACCAGTAGAGATTGAAGTGGCTGGTGGTCTTGCGCAGCACCACGTTGGCCAGGGCCACCACCAGCGCCACCATCACCGTGGTGAACAGGCTCCATTCTTCGATGAAGCTCAGCACCCGGTCAACTGCCCGGGCGAAACGCATCCACATGCCGGACCTCCTCGCGAAAAAACTGAAACGGCCGGAGAGCAACACCTCCCCGGCCGTCAACCATAGCGGTTTTCCTTAAGGGAATCAATTGCCGAGGGTGGCGCGCACCTTGTTCAGGTAGTCGGCGCCGATCTTTTCCCCCCAGGCCTGGTAGACCGGAGCCGCCTGGTCGACCAGCTTCTTGATGTCGGCCGCCGGCAGCTTGTGGAAAGCCACGCCGTCGGCCTTGGCCTTGTCGACCTCGGTCTGGTACTGCTTGCGGGTCAGGTCGCGGCTCAGGGCGCTCTCTTCGGTGATGGTGTCGATCAGGATCTTCTGCAGGTCCGCCGGCAACTTGTCGAACCAGCGCTTGTTCATCAGGTGGATGAACAGCCCCTGGGCATAGTCAAGCTCGGTAAAGTTCTTGGCCACGGTGAACTTCTTGGTGATGTTGCAGACGATGGCGGTGTGGTCGAGGCCGTTGATCACCCCGGTCTGCAGCGCCTGGGTGACGTCCGGCCACGGCATGATGGTGAATTTCAGCCCCCAGGCCTTGTAGATATCGGCGTTGACCGGTGCTTCGGCAATGCGGAAGTTGACTTTTTTGGCGTCGTCGATGCTCTTCACCGGGAGGGTCGTCGCCCAGCCGTAGGGGCCATAACCGGTGATGTCGATCGTCATGATCCCCTTGGCCGTCGCCGCATCGCGGTACTCGTTCCACAACTCCGGGGTATTGCGGAACTTGTCGAGCTTGTCGAAGGTGTCGACCACGTAGGGGAGATTGACGATCCCCAGCTTGTCGGAGACGTTGGCGGCCGCCACCGAGGAACTCATCATCCCCTGGATCGCGCCGAGCTGCAGCTTGCTGATCACATCCTTCTCGCCGCCCAGTTGGGCCAGGGGACGGAAATCGACGAACAGCCGGCCGTTGGAGCGCTCCCAGATCTTGTCGCGAATCCGGTAGCCGACGGCGATCCCTTCAATGGACGGGTGCGAGATGTTGGAGAGCAGGTACGTGTACTCCGCCTTGCTCGGATCGAATTTCGGCTTCCACGCTTCCAGCGGATCGGCCTTCTTCTCCTCGGCGAGGGCCGGTACGCACAGCGCCAACGCCACCAGTGCCAACAGCAGTTTTTTTAACATTGCCTTACTCCTTGACAGCCATGCCTGTGTTTCACCCCTACTAGCAGAGGCCAGTGGCGTTATGCTAGGGCAAACTTCGTTTTAATTCAAACAATTTTTCTGCCGGAGCCGCGCCGGCATCACTCACCGACGGCCTTGCGCACCCGGGCGACGAAGTCCTTGCCGATCCGCTCTTCCCAGGTGGCATAGACCGGGGCGGACTGTTCGATCAGTGTCTTGCGGTCGGCAGTCGACAGGGCGTGGAACTGCACCCCCTTGGCCTGGGCCGTGGCAATTTCATTCTCGAGCTGGCGCTGCCCGGCCTGTCGGGCCGCGGCGCTCTCCTCGGCAATGGTGTCGAGCAGGATCTTCTGCAGCTCGGCCGGCAGCTGCTCGAGCCATTTCTTGTTGATCAGGTGGATATACAGCCCCTGGGCGTAATCGAGCTGGGTGAAGTTCGGCGCGAAGTCGAATTTGCGGGTGATGCTGCAGACCATGAGGGTGTGGTCGAGACCGTCGATCACGCCGGTCTGCAGGGCCTGCGGCACATCCGGCCAGGGCATGACCGTGAACTTCAGCCCCCAGGCCTTGTAGATATCGGTATTGAGGGGGGCCTGGGCGACGCGGAAGTTGACCTTGCGGGCGTCGGCGAGGGAGCGCACCGGCGCTTTGGTTGCCCAGCCATAGGGGCCGTAGCCGGTGAAGTCGGCGACCATTACCCCCTGCTCCAGGGCGGTGGCTCCGTACTCCTTGAACAGCGCCTGGTCGGCGCGAAACTTTTCGAGCTTGGCGAAGCTGTCGACCAGGAAGGGGAGGCTGACCATGCCGAGCCGGTCGGCCACATTGACCGCCGCCACCGAGGAGCAGAGCATCCCCTGCACGGCGCCGAGCTTGAGCTTGCTGATCACGTCCTTCTCGCCGCCGAGCTGGGCCAGCGGGCGGAAATCGACATAGAGCCGCCCCTGGGATTTTTCCCAGACCTTGTCGCGGATCTTGAAACCGACGCCGATCCCCTCGATCAGCGGGGTGTCGACATTGGAGAGCAGATAGGTATATTGGGCACCGCTGGGGTCGAACTTCGGCTTCCAGGCTTCCAGCGGGTCGGCCTTCTCCGCGGCGCACAGCGGACCGGCAAGCAACCCCAGCAAACAGAACGACAGCAGCGTGAAGCGTTTCATGGTGACAGCCTCCTTGACAGGTATGGATCGGCTCCGGTGCCCGACCGGTGGCGCCATATTAAAGCGACAGTCCTTTCGAGGCAAAGCTTTTCATCGATTACGCTGACGATCAAGTTCGCTGCGGCTCAGGCCGAGCCGTTTCAGGGCGCGGTACAGCGTGGCGCGATGCACGCCGAGCAGGCGGGCGGCCCGGGTCAGGTTGCCGGCGGCCGCCTGCCAGGCGCGGCGCACCGCGGCGGGCTCGAGATTGGCTGGCCGGGTCGAGCGGGGGGAGGACGTGGTTAGCGTTTCCGCGGGGGCGCCGGGAAGCGGCCAGGGGGGGGCGACCGCGGCGCCGGCCGGCGGCGGCTCGGGGCCCCATTCGCCGGGGGTGAAGTCCTGGCGCTCGCGCACCCACTCACGAAACGCCCGCGCCCCGATCACCTCGGCATGCGACTCGACGAAAACCCGCTCCAGGACATTGCGCAGCTCGCGGACATTTCCCGGCCACAGATAGGCATCGAGCAGCGCCATCGCTTCGGGCGTCAACCGCTCCACTGCACGGCCGTACTTGCGGCGGA
>JBFYXI010000026.1:0-7975 GCA_041310635.1 Desulfuromonadaceae bacterium
CCGTCCGGCTAACCGTTCCCCTTGCCGGGCCGGTAGAGGACTTGCACCTCCAAGTCATCGACTCATCACCACAATGAGCCGAATAGCGCCAGTCAAGGCGCTCCGCGCCAGGCCTGGCGCACCAAATAAAAAGGTTACAGGACGGAACCTGTAACCTTCGATTTTAAATGGCGCGCCTCGAGAGATTCGAACTCCCGGCCTTCTGATCCGTAGTCAGACGCTCTATCCAGCTGAGCTAGAGGCGCGCAGGGAATGCGTTTATCGCGCAACAGCGGCAAAAAGTCAAGCTTTTCGGCACACGGTGAAAAACTGGCGGAGAGGGAGGGATTCGAACCCTCGGTACAGTTGCCCGTACAACACCTTAGCAGGGTGCCGCCTTCAGCCGACTCGGCCACCTCTCCGCTGGATTTTTCTCTCTATCATAAAAATACCGGACAGACAAGCGGCTTCTGCCGTCACGGCTGTAACGGCAGGCCGGAACCCGGCATGGAATAACTGGCGGAGGAGGTGAGATTCGAACTCACGGTACCTTTCGGTACGGCGGTTTTCAAGACCGCTGCCTTAAACCGCTCGGCCACTCCTCCATATCTGTGTACGGCTGATGAAAAGCACCCATCTGCGGCGTTGCCTTCGTTCTCGTCGCTGCGACGTACCTGCCGGTACGCCTCACTCCTCAAACTTCAGGCGCCTGGCACCTGGGCACTTTTGATCAGCCTGCCACTCTTTTGTACCTCCCTCATGAAGCGGTGACTCGTAAAGTCACGAGTTTCGTCAGGGAACGATCCTCTCCAGTCCGCCCATGTAGGGGCGCAGCACCTCGGGGACGACCACCGAGCCGTCGGCCTCCTGCCAGTTTTCCAGCACCGCCACCAAGGTGCGCCCCACCGCCAGCCCCGAGCCGTTGAGGGTGTGAACGAATTCGGGCTTGGCGCCGGCCTCGCTGCGGAAGCGGATGTTGGCGCGCCGGGCCTGGAAATCGCGGAAGTTCGAGCAGGAAGAGATCTCCCGGTAGGCCTGCTGCCCCGGCAGCCAGACCTCGATATCGAAGGTGCGCGCCGCCGAGAAGCCGAGATCACCGGTGCACAGGTCGACCACCCGGTAGGGAAGTCCAAGCTGCTGCAGCACCAGTTCGGCATCGTTGAGCAACTTTTCCAGCTCCAGGTCAGACTCTTCGGGGCGGGTGAACTTGACCAGTTCCACCTTGTTGAACTGGTGCTGGCGGATCAGCCCGCGCGTGTCGCGGCCGTGGGCACCGGCCTCCTTGCGGAAGCAGGGAGTGTAGGCGGCATAGCAGAGCGGCAGCAGCGCACCGTCGAGAATCTCATCGCGGAACAGGTTGGTGACCGGCACTTCCGCTGTCGGGATCAGGAAGTAGTCGGGTTCGTCGAGATGAAAGAGGTCGGCCTCGAACTTCGGCAGCTGGCCGGTGCCGGTCATGGTCTCGCGGTTGACCAGAAATGGCGGCAGCACCTCGTGGTAGCGGCCGGCGGCGGTATGCAGGTCGAGCATGAAGTTGATCAGCGCCCGCTCCAGCCGCGCCCCGGCCTTCAGTCCCACGCTGAAGCGTGCCCCGGCAAGCTTGGCGGCGCGCTCGAAATCGAGAATCCCCAGGGCCTCGCCCAGTTCCCAGTGCGGCTGCGCCGGAAAGCCGAACTCCCGCGGGGTACCCCAGCGCCGCACTTCAGGGTTGTCAGCCTCGGAACTGCCGGCCGGACAGGCGGCATCGGGGATATTCGGGATGGTCAACAGCAGACCGCGCAGTGCTTCCTCGACCTGGCGCAATTCGTCGTCGAGTTCCCTGATGTGCGCAGACACATCCTTCATGCGCGCCATCTCTCCCTGGAGCTGGCTTTTATCCTTGCTCCGGCCGATCAGTGCGGAGACGCTGTTGCGCTCGGCCTTGAGCGCCTCGCTCTCGCCGAGCAGTTCACGACGACGGGCATCGAGGGCGCGGAACGGGGCCAGCCCCACGGCCTCGCCGCGGGTATGCAGGCGCGCTTCGGCTTCGTCGAGGTTGTCGCGCAGGTAGCGGATATCGAGCATCTTTGGTTCTCCACGGTCAACGGACCGGGCGGTTTTCTATCATTGTCAACGGGATGCGGTCAAGGCTCCAGAGTTTCCGGGCGCACCCCCTTCACCCACCAGTCGGCGTCGCCATCGAACCACCAGCGGCTGGAATCGGTGGTCCAGATCGTCTCGGCCAGGCTCTTCGCCACGTCGGTCTGCAGCCGCTGCAGGCTGAAAGGATACCATTCGTCGGCGTAGCGGTTGCCCAGATCCTTGTGCTCCTTGAGTGCCAGGATCATTTCCAGTTGGTCGGCGTCGTGGGCGATAAGCGCCTCACGCGTGCGCTTTTCGGTGAACTCGGCATGCAGGGCGCGGTAATCGTCGCCGAACGGCAGGGTGCGGGCCAGATCTTCAACCGCCTTGTTTTCGTCGGCCCGGACATATTTCTTGTTGACGTAGTTGAGATCGCCGGTGCGCGCCTCGGGAACGTCGTGGAACAGGCAGAGCAGCACGACCTGCCCCGGGTCGGCCTGACCGTCGAGCTGCGCCAGGGTATAGCCGATCAAGGTGGCGCGGAAGATATGCTCGGCCACCGTCTCGGCCCCTGAGCCGAGGAACTGGAAGCCGCTGCGCGGCGTGCGCTTGAGCATGCCGAGCTCGAAAAAAAAGTGGGCGAGGTTTTTCATGGACTTTTCCGCAGAAGCAAACCATCAAGACACAAAGACACCAAGGGAAACCTTAAAGCGAAATGGCCGATTAAGCAACTGACCATCACCATTCGCTAAGCCCTTGAGCCACAACCCGCATTTTTTAGCGTTCTTGGTGCATTGGTGATTGCTCGACAGGTTACCCCAGGCGGATCAGGGCGACGCCGGCGAGGATCAGCAGGGCGGCGGTGAAGCGGATCCGGCCGCACTCCTCGCCGAGGAACAGGGTGCCGATCAGCACGCCGACCAGCAGGCTGACCTGGCGCACCGGCACGGCATAACTCACCGGCGCCAGCTTCAGGCCGTAGCGGAAAGTCAGGAACGAGCCGAGCATGACCGGACCGGAGGCCAGGATCAGTCCGCGGCTGTGGCGCCACTCGGCAAGAATCCGGCCACGGTAGCGGGGGCGTGAGAGGTTGAGGCTCATCAGCAGAAACATGCACACGACCAGCAGGTAGGTAAAGTGGAACGGATCGTAACCGGTCACTCCGGTCTTGTCGATGATCGAGCCGACCGAGTAGATGAACCCGGCGGCCAGGGCGGCCATCACCGCCGGCTCGTTGAGGCTGCGCAATGGCCTGACCACCTCTTTCCAGGCCAGGGCGCGAAGCTGCACGCACCAGGCCCCGATGCCGATCAGGGCGATGCCGGCCACTCCCGGCCAGGTGAAGCGCTCGCCGAGCAGCAGGGCTCCCCACAGCGGCACCCAGAGCATCGAGGTCTGTGACAGCGGGTAGGTAAGCGACAGGTCGCCGCTGCGATAGGCCCGGCCGTTGAACAGGTGGTAAAGGACGAAACAGGCGGCGCCGGCCACCACCAGGCCGAGGAGATGAGCGCTTACCGGCGGAAACGGGCCAGCAAACGGCAAGCCCAGATTCATCAGCGAACCGGAGGCGACGAACATCCACCAGATGAACACGGTCTTGTCCCGGCTGCGCTTGACCAGCAGGTTCCAGAGCGCGTGCATGACCGCGGAAACGACGATGAGGGCCAGGGCGAGACTCGACATGCGCCGATTGTAGCGAAGCCCCGAGTTTAGTGAAACTTAAAACTATCCCGCCGAACTAAAGACGGTCGCCAGTCTGCGTTGACAGACGATCAGCGGTTGTTATGCTTTCCCAGGTATTTTCGAGTTTGCCACGACTTCACCATCTCCCGCGAGGGCTGCCCATGCCTGCCACACGTACCGAACACGACTCCCTCGGCCCCATGATCGTTCCCGCCGCAGCCCTTTACGGAGCGCAGACCGCTCGCGCCATCGAGAACTTTCCGATCTCCGGCCTGACCTTTCCGCGCCCGTTCCTGCACGCCCTCGGACTGATCAAGGAGCACGCCGCCCACGTCAACCTGGAACTTGGCCTGCTCGACGAACGACGCGCCCAGGCAATCGCCGCCGCCGCCGCGGAATTGGCCGGCGGCGCGCTCGACGCGCACTTTCCCCTCGACATCTTCCAGACCGGCTCGGGGACCAGCACCAATATGAATGCCAACGAGGTGCTGGCCAACCGGGCCGGCCAGTTGCTCGGCGAAGCGCCCGGCAGCCAGGCGGTGCACCCCAACGACCACGTCAACCTCGGCCAGTCGAGCAACGATGTAATCCCTACGGCGATGCATCTGGCTGCCGCGATGGAGATCCGCGAGCGCCTGATTCCGGCGCTGGCCGGCATGCAGAAGGTGTTGGGCGAAAAAGCGCTGGCCTTCGACGATATCATCACCATCGGCCGCACTCACCTGCAGGATGCCACCCCGGTGCGGCTTGGACAGATCTTCGGCGGCTACTTTCGACAGGTGGCGCTGGCCGGCGGCGAACTGGGACGAACCCTGGACGGCCTCGGCGAGCTGCCGCTCGGCGGCACCGCCGTCGGCACTGGCATCAACACCCATCCGGAATTTGCCCAGCGGGTGATCAACGGCCTGTCGGAAGCGACCGGGCTGCACCTGCGCGAAGCGCGCGACCACTTTGCCGCCCAGGCCGGCAAGGAGCAGGTGGTGGCGGCCAGTGCCGCGCTGCGCACCACTGCCGTAGCGCTCTTCAAGATCGCCAACGACATCCGCTTCCTCGGCAGCGGCCCGCGCTGCGGGCTCGGGGAGCTGAAGCTGCCGGCCGTGCAGCCGGGGAGTTCGATCATGCCCGGCAAGGTCAACCCGGTCATGGCCGAAAGTCTGATGCAGGTCTGCGCCCAGGTGATCGGCAATGACGCGGTGGTGGCACTCGGTGGGCTGTCGGGAAATTTCGAACTGAACGTGATGATGCCGGTAATGACTCACAACCTGCTGCAATCGATCAATCTGCTCAGCAATGCGGTCACCGTCTTCACCAGTCGCTGCCTGCAGGGGCTGGAGGCCAACCGGTCACGCTGCGAGGCCTTGGTCGAGGAGAGCCTGGCCATGTGCACCGCACTCGCCCCGGTGATCGGCTACGACCGGGCGGCGCAGCTCGCCAAGACCGCCTATGCCAGCGGTCGCACGGTACGCGCCGTGGCCCTGGAACAGCAGCTGTTCCCCGCCGAGGAACTTGATCGGCTGCTCGACCCCAGACCGCAGACCGAGCCGGGGATCCCGGGGAAAACCCGGTAGCCGCTGCCGGGTTGCCGGTTCAATCAACCCCGCTTTTGCCCGACTCCTTCTCCAGGCCGCACTGCCAGCAACTCTCGAACTGGCCCTCCAGCACCTCGCCGCAGCCGTTACAGCGCCACGCCTCCCGCACCGGACCGATTTCGGTCAGCCATTGGTCGAGCAGAATCCGTGCCCGCGGGTAGACTTCGTCGTCGACCACCCACAATTCCGGGTAGCATTCGACGAACGGGATCTCGCCGAGAGCGGTGGACAGTTCGTCGTTGCGTACCAGACAGACGATCCCTTCATTTGCCAGGCGCTCTCTGAGCAGATTGGCCAGAGGGCGCTCGCGATGGGTGAAGATGTGCAATTTCTTCATGGTTTCAGCGCGGGCGGAGAATCACCACCCCGGGCTTCCCTGAGAGGTAGCTGACCAGGTCGCTGTCGATTACCTGCCCAGCTGCGGTGGGGGACGAGGCATGCCGCAGGTAGAGCCGGGCATCGCGGCGCACCACGATGCCGACATGGGTGACGTCCAACCCCGGCTCGGCAGTGTAGATCCCCAGGTAGTCACCGGGGCGCAAACGCTCGAGGACATCGCGACCAAGGGCGGCAACCGGGAGGAAGCGGACGGTCCGCTCCTGCACTGCCACTCCCGGCAGGAACAAGCCGCCATCCGCCCGGCGATTGAGCAATTTAACCGACTGCTTCGTACGGTGGCCGCCGATTTCCGCCGTCACATCGACAACCCGGCCGTCGCGGGCGGTCGACCAGTCCGTGAAGAAGTGACGGCGCTGCTCCCAGGCGAGCATCCCGTTCCGGTAACGCACTTCCGCCAGCCGTTGCCGGAACTCCCCGGGAGTGCTGCTGCGGCGCAGGGCTTCGACGTAGTCGAGGAGGGTGAAGCAATCGACGGCATCCAGGCTAACCACCAGTTCCTCGGGGAGACCGGGACCGCCGCCCAGGGTGTCGGCACGGTAAGCGGTGCCAAGGAAGCGGGCACTGATTGCCGTGGCCCGTTCCCCGGCGTCTTCAAGCGGAGCAATCGCGGCCAGGAGATCCTCCCAGGCGGAGGGCGGACCGTCACCCGCACGGCCAACGGCCGCCGCAAGCAGCAGGACCAGCAGGAGCAGCCAGCCGCGCCAGTTCCTTAACATTTCACCCGGCCAGCACGGCCAGCAGCTCTTCGCCGAGCACTTGCCGCTGCCACCGTTTCAGCCCGGGAAAGTCAGCCAGCGCGGCAGGGCGGGCCGGCTGGTCGCGGGCCAGGGCTTCCAGCAGGGCATTATTGATCAAGATGCCGGGATCGACCGCCAGAGCCGCCGCTTTCTCCCGGCGCCATTCCTTGAGGTCCGCCAGGCGGGTGTCGACGGCCGGGTCGCGCTCCTGGCGCGGCTGCCGCGGCCACACCGGCAGGGCGCTCGCCGGCAACTCCATGCCGCGGGCGACTGCCGTCAGCAGGTCGCGGCCGTAGCGTTCGCGCAGGCGCTGCGGCAATTCGGCCAGTTCCGCCAAAGCCTCGGTCGTGCGCGGCACCTGCCGAGCCACGGCCAGCAGGCTCGCGTTGCCGACCACCTGGAAAGGCGGTCGGTCCCGGCGCTCGGCCTCCCGCTCCCGCCACTGCAGCAACTCCTCCAGTACGCCCAACTGGCGTCGATCAAGGGTGCCGGCGCCCTTGAGCCGCAGGCAGAGCGGCCCCGCAGCTTCGCCGAAGCGCACCCCTTCGAGCAGGCGGAACTCCTCCTGTGCCCATTCAAGGCGACCGAGCTCACGCAGCCGGGCTTCGAACTGCGCCGCGAGGCGATGCAGGTGCCGGGTATCCTCGGCCGCGTAGGCGATCATCTCCGCGGGGAGGGGGCGCTGCGCCCAATCGGCTCGCTGGAAACGCTTGTCGAGAGTCACGTTGAAATGCTTGCCGAGCACATCGGCCAGGCCGATCTTTTCCTCACCAAGCAACTGGGCGCTGACCATGGTGTCGAACAGGCCGCGCACCTCCAGGCCGAAGTCACGCTGCAGGGAGCGCAGGTCATAATCGGCGGCGTGGAAGATCTTGCGCACCGCAGGGTCAGTGAACAGTTCAGCCAGGGGTGCGGGCGAGGCTCCCTGCAGCGGGTCGATCAGCACCGTGCGCCCGGGCACCGACAGCTGCAGCAGGCAGACCTGCTCGCGGTAGCGGTGCGAGGAATCGGCCTCGAGATCGACGGCGAGGGCCGCTTCGCCGCGCAACTCGCGGGCCAGGGCGACGACTTGGACGGTGCTGGTAAGTATCGCGGGGAGAGTCATGCGGCTCCGTCCGGGCGGGATCAGGTCATCCCGAGCAGGTAGTTAAAGGGCGAAGTGCCGGCCAGCGGCTGGTCCTTGGCCAGGGTGGCCAGCACCTGGCGACCGGCTGGCGAAAAGGGTCCATGGTGGGCGAGTTCGACCAGGAAGCGGCCGCAGCCGAGTGCCCGCAGTTCCGCCAGGTGACCGAGCAGCGAATAATCCTGCTCCGGACGGACGACTGTCAGCCCGCCGCGCTGTACGACGCGATAGGCGTCGCCGCGGTCCGAAACCAGCGGCCGATCGGGTTTCACCGCCTTGAGCGGGAGGCGCGAGACCATCAGCGCCGGGTTGGCGTAGACCGTCACCGCCAGCGGAATGCCGGCCGGATGGCGAAACAGCTCGGCCAAATTGTCACGGTCGTCCTCAAGGCAGGCGGTGGCAGC
>JBFYXI010000047.1:0-3420 GCA_041310635.1 Desulfuromonadaceae bacterium
TATGATTGCAGTTGACACCAATTTCCATGCAGACAGGCAATGCTCTTTGGCTTCCGTGTAATACATGTAGCCTACACAAGTTGAAAATATTAATAATAAAATCATTTATTCTCCAGCTAACAAGTAATTAGGCTGCCAAATCGCAGTCTAATATCCCGCAGTCAGGTGGTCGGGAATAAAAGATAACGAACGGAAAAGACCGATGAACATTCCGCGTTTCCAGAAATTGGTTTCGCGCTAAAACTGCCAAATTATCTACTGGTCTGGTTGACAATCCGTCAACGGCTTGACGACTCCGAGAAACAACAAAACCACCTCTGCTATCCAAAGGTGGCCTGTGTGTCATCCTCATATTCCCTCCGGCAATCCGACTGTCCTGCAACCAGAACCGATCCGATCTTGCCACCCCCAACAGGGATACTTTTATCAAACACCTCGACAATTAGCAAAGGAGAATGGTTCTGGCAGATGCCGGACGAAAGCGTCTCACAAGTTGCGCCACAGAAATCGGCTGGGCTGGCAGTTCCTCCTGGGCTGATTATTGAATCCCCTGATATTTAAGGCACTGCGAGGGCCAAGCTTCTGCAATGAACGGTGGATATTTTCTGTCCTTTTGGCGGTTATTCACCCAGAGGGAGACTGGTTTAGGAAATAATGCAAAAAATGGGGGGCAGTCTAGCTAATAGGCTGTGATTAGATTAATATTAAAATCAAAGTCATTTCGTAAGTAACCGATATTCGGTAGCCGCCAGTTTATCATTCAAGCAAAACGCACAAGGGGTGAGGGTTTGTCCCCTTCCACAGGCAAGGCCCGGCAGGATTGTCGGGCCTTCTTCGTCATTCCCGTTGCCGTCACCCCCGGTCCGGTTTACAATTCCGAGATAACTTCCCTGTCGTAAGGAGAGCCAGATGAGCGAGCGCGATCTGACCTGGTGGCTGGCGCGGGCTGATGCCGATATCGAGTTGCTGCCCGGGGTGGCCAACCGCCATGGGCTGATCGCCGGTGCGACCGGCACCGGCAAGACCGTCTCCCTGCGGGTGCTGGCCGAGTCCTTCAGCGACGGCGGGGTGCCGGTCTTCCTGGCCGATATCAAGGGGGACCTCACCGGGCTGGCCGAAGCCGGTGGCGACCACCCCAAGGTGCGCGAACGCGCCGAGCAGTTCGGTCTCGGCGACGACTACTACCGGGCCTACCCGGTGACCTTCTGGGACCTGTTCGGCGAGGCCGGCCACCCGGTACGCACCACCGTGTCGGAGATGGGCCCGCAGCTGTTGGCTCGCATCCTCGGTCTCAACGACACCCAGGAAGGGGTGCTCAACGTCATCTTCAAGGTCGCCGACGACCAGGGGATGCTGTTGCTCGACCTCAAAGACCTGCGCGCCATGGCCACTTTCGCCGCCGACCAGGCCGCGCAGCTGCGCACCGAGTACGGCAATGTCTCGGCGGCCAGCGTCGGTGCCATCCAGCGCGGCCTGCTGGTGCTGGAAGCGCAGGGCGCCGACCGTTTCTTCGGCGAGCCGGCCCTCGATCTCGACGATCTGATGCAGACCGTCGACGGCGGCCGCGGCATGATCAACGTTTTGGCGGCCGACAAGCTGATGCGCTCGCCGCGCCTCTACGCCACCTTCCTGCTCTGGCTGCTGGCCGAGCTGTTCGAACGGCTTCCCGAGGTCGGCGATCCGCCCAGGCCGAAGCTGGTGTTTTTCTTCGACGAGGCCCACCTGCTGTTTGACGATGCGCCGAAGGCGCTGGTCGACCAGATCGAGCAGGTGGTCCGGCTGATTCGCTCCAAGGGGGTCGGCGTCTACTTCATTACCCAAAATCCCGTCGATCTCCCCGACACCGTTCTCGGCCAGCTCGGCCTCAAGGTGCAGCACGCCCTGCGGGCCTTCACCCCGCGCGACCAGAAGGCGGTGAGGGCCGCGGCGCAGACCTTCCGGTCCAATCCGAATCTGGATGTCGAGACGGCGATCATGGAGCTTGGCGTCGGCGAGGCCCTGGTGTCGGTGCTGGACAAAAAGGGGGTTCCTTCCATGGTCGAGCGCGCCTGGGTGCGCCCGCCGCGCAGCCGCCTGCAGCCGCTCAGCGATGCCGAGCGGGCACGGGTGATGCGCAGTTCGCAGTTGGCCGGTCACTATGAGAGGGAGATCGACCGCGAATCGGCCCACGAGATTCTCCAGGCACGTGCTGCCCAGGCCCAGCAGCAGGCTGCGCAGCTGCAGCAGCAGAAAGCTGCGGAGAAGGTCGCCCGCCCCGCGCCGCGGGGGCGCGAGGATGTGTTGGAGGCGGCGGCGAAGAGCGCCGCCCGCGCCATCGGCAGCAGCGTCGGCCGGCAGATTATCCGCGGGGTCCTCGGCGCCATGTTCGGCGGCGGGAGAAGGTAGACAAAAATACGACGCAGAGACGCTGAGGCGCAGAGGGGAAAATCATTTTTTCAGTTTTTCTCAGCGTCTCCGCACCTCCGCGTCAATAGCTGCGTTGCATTTTTCTTCAGGTCCCCCTCAAACGATAGAGTCAGGAGCCATCTGATGGACAAGAACACCCGCGTCTCCACCGGCATTCCCGGCCTCGACAATATCCTCGACGGCCTGCGTATCGGTGACAACGTGGTCTGGCGGGTCGACAACATCGCCGACTACAAGGCTTTCGTCACCCCCTACGTGCGTACCGCCCTGCAGGAGGGGCGGCGGGTGGTCTACATGCGCTTCGGCCGCCACGAGCCGCTGGTGACCTCGGCGCCGAATGTAGTCACTTACCAGCTCGATGCTTTCCAGGGATTCGAATCCTTCGCCGCGCGGGTCCACGCCATCGCCACCGAGGAGGGACGCTACGCCTTCTACGTGTTCGACTGTCTCTCCGACCTGCTGTCGGCGTGGGCCACCGACCAGGTGATCGGCAACTTCTTCCAGGTCACCTGCCCCTACCTGTTTGAGCTCGACACGGTCGCCTACTTTGCGCTGCTGCGGGGGAGCCACTCGTTCAAAACCACCGCACGGATCCGTGAAACCACCCAGGTGATGATCGGTGTGCACACCTGGCGCGAGGCGGTGCACGTTCACCCGATCAAGGTCTGGCAGCGCCACTCGCCGACCATGTTCCTCCCCCACGTTCAGGCCGGCGAAAACTTCCTGCCGGTGACCGGCAGCTTCGAGGCCACCGAGTTGCTCTCCAGCATCAGCCGGCGCGGCGCCGAGAGCGGTCGCCGCCAGCTCGACTACTGGGATCGCCTGTTCCTGCAGGCCGAGGACCTGATCACCAAGGGGGGGCTGCCCGAAGAGACGGCACCGATGGTTGATCAGCTCTGCCGCCTGATGATCGGTCGCGAGGACCGGATTCTCTCCCTGGCCCGCGCCTACCTGAGCCTGGAGGACCTGCTCGGCATCAAGGCGCGCATGATCGGCACCGGTTTCGTCGGCGGC
>JBFYXI010000068.1:0-10458 GCA_041310635.1 Desulfuromonadaceae bacterium
CATCATCGGCAACAGCCCGGCAATCCAGCAGGTCTTCACCCGCATGGAGAAGATCCTGCACACCGATTCGACCGTACTGATTCTCGGCGCCTCGGGTACCGGCAAGGAACTGGTGGCGCGCGCCATCCACTTCAACGGTCCGCGCAAGGAAAAGCCGTTCGTTGCCATCAACTGCGGGGCGATCCCAGCCGAACTGCTGGAAAGCGAACTGTTCGGCCATGTGCGCGGCTCCTTCACCGGGGCCATCGCCGACAAGCCGGGGAAGTTCGAACTGGCCCACGAGGGGACGATCTTCCTCGATGAAATCGGCTCCATGCCGCTGCATCTGCAGATGAAGATGCTCAGAGTCCTGCAGGAGCAGGAGATCGAGCGGGTCGGCGGCACCCGCCATATCAAGCTCAACGTGCGGGTCATCTCGGCGACCAACACCGATCTGGAAAACCAGGTGCAGCAGGGACTGTTTCGCGAAGACCTCTTCTATCGCCTGAACGTGATCCCCATTCATCTCCCCCCGCTGCGCGAGCGCCGCGAGGATGTGCCGTTGCTGGCCCGGCACTTCCTGCGCAAGACCTGTGCCGAGATGAAGCGGCCGCTGATGACCATGACGCCGGCCGCGATCCGTGCCCTGGAGGAATACGGCTGGCCCGGCAACGTGCGCGAGATGGAGAATGTCATCGAACGCACCGTGGCGCTGACCGACGGCGAGATCATCGACCGCTGCGACCTGCCGCCGCAGCTCAGCGGCAGCGGGGAGAGCCAGGGCCTGGTACCGGTTCCCGTGGTCTTCGCCAACGGCATCAACCTTCCGGAGACCATCGACACTATCGAGCGCGCCATGATCCGCCAGGCGCTGGGGCTGTCCGGCGGCGTCAAGTCACGGGCCGCCATGCTGCTCGGACTGAACCGCACCACCCTGGTGGAGAAAATCAAACGGCTCGGCCTCCCCCCGGGGCTCGCCGAACCCTGAAAAACTGACAACTTCGTCCGGAGGATGACATGAACCCACAGGAAACCTCGCTACTCGCAACCATGGCGGTCAGGATCATCTACTCGGCCATCATCCTAGCCGCCGGGTTCTGGGCGGGCAAGCTGCTTGCCCACCTGGTGCAGGGGGCCCTTGAGCGCCGCGAGGCCGATGCGGCGCTGGCCCGCTTTCTCGGCCACCTGATCAACATCTCCCTGATCGTCTTCGCGGTCATTGCCGCCCTGAGCCAGCTCGGCATCGAAACCATGTCGATCGTGGCCCTGGTCGGTGCCGCCGCCCTGACCATCGGCCTGGCCCTGAAGGATTCTCTCGGCAACTTCGCCGCCGGCGTCATGATCCTGATCTTCCGGCAGTTCAAGGCCGGCGACACGATCGAGGCGGCCGGCGTCATCGGCGAGGTCGAATCAATCGACCTCTTCTCCACCCAGTTGCGGACCGGAGACAACAAGACCATCTTCGTGCCGAACGGCAAGCTGCTCAACGACAACATTGTCAACTATTCCATGAAAGGATCCCGGCGCCTCGATCTGGTGGTCAGCGTCAGCTACGATACCGATCTCAGCCAGGTCCGCGAGCTGCTTCAGGAGGTCCTGGCCGGGCACCAGCGGGTGATGAGGGAACCGGAGCCGACCATCGGCGTGCTCGAACTCGCCGCGAGCAGCGTCAACCTGGCCGTCCGCCCCTGGGTGGAAAGCAGCGATTACTGGACGGTGTTTTTCGATTTGCAGGAGTTGATCAAGTGCCGTTTCGACGAGGCGGGGATCAAGGTGCCCTTCCCGCAGCGGGAAGTGCACCTGCGTCAGGAAAAGTTGCCCAAGCCGCTCAAGGTCGCCTAGCAACCGAGCGGGGCGAGGGCGGCCACCGGCAGGCGGGAGCGGCCGCGGCGGGACTCGCCCCGGTCAGCTTTCCAGCCGCCGGACCACTTGCTTCATGTCGGCCCAGACTTCCCGCTTGCCGTGAGGATTGCGCAGCAGGTAGGCGGGGTGGTAGGTCGGCATCACCGGGATGCCGTGGTACTGGTGCCAGGTGCCACGCAGCCGACTGATCGGGGCTTTGCTCTGCAGCAGGGTCTGGACGGCAAACCGGCCCAGTGCGACGATGAAATTGGGTTGGATCGCCGCCAGCTGCCTGACCAGGAACGGTTCGCAGGTCGCCACCTCGTCGGCTTCGGGATCCCGGTTGCCCGGCGGCCGGCACTTCAGCACATTGCAGATGTACACCTCGTCGCGCTGCAACCCCATGGCAAACAGGATGCGGTCGAGCAGCCGCCCGGCTTCACCGACGAAGGGTTCGCCCCGTTCGTCCTCTTCACGCCCCGGCGCCTCCCCGACCAGCACCAGCCGGGCCTGCGGGTTGCCGACGCCGAACACCAGGCTGCTGCGGGTCTTCGCCAAGCGGCAGCGCTGGCAGTCGCCGAGGTCGGCGCGCACCGCGGCCAGGCTCTCCCCGCCCGGGGACGCTCCGGCGGCGGAGCAGGCCGCCGCGATGGCCGCCGGCACTTCATCGAAGCCGAGATCGCGCAGATACTCGAGCTGGCCGCGGCCCGCCGCAAGGGCCTTGCGTACGTCATTCAGGAGTTGATCGGGCATGGTGTTATTCCAGCGGATGGCTTATCCTTGACTGTGCAATGAACGCGAACTTCCCAAAATTGCTGCTGATCGTGCTGCTCCCCGGACTCGTTTGCCTCTTCCCGGCACCGGCCTGGGCATGGGGCGTCGGCGTCCACCTGCAGGTCGGCTCCTGGCTGCTCGAGCAACTGCCGCTGCTGCCGGCGCACCTGCAGAAGCTCCTGGCCGCCTATCCGCACGACTATCTGTACGGCTGCATCAGCGCCGACATCACCATCGGCAAGAAATTCACCCACTACCTGCGCCACTGCCACTCCTGGCGGATGGGTCGCCAGGTGCTGGCCGCCGCCCATGACGACTCGCGGCGCGCCTGTGCCTACGGCTACCTGAGCCACCTGGCGGCCGATACCGTGGCCCACGGCTATTACGTCCCCTACAAGCTGATGCGCTGTTACAACAGCGCCCTGCTGCAGCACGCCTACTGGGAGATGCGCGTCGAGGCCTACGTGGAGCAACCCGTCTGGGACCTGGCCAAAGCTCTGGCGCGTTTCGATTTTTCCGACAACGACCGGATGCTCCGCGGCGTGCTGGCCGACACCCTGTTTTCTTTCGGCACCAACAAACGCCTGTTCAACTCGCTGCTGCTGCTCAACCGGCTCAAGCGCTGGCAGAGCACCCTGGCCGCCCTGTCCAAGACCTCGCGCTGGCCGCTCACGGAAACCGACCGCCTGGAGTACCTCGATCTGGCCAAGGAGGCCACCCTGAGCCTGCTGTGCGACCTGGACGGCAGTCCCTGGCTGGCATCCGACCCCACCGGCGAACGGGCGCTCGGGGCTGCCGGCAAAATCCGCGGCAACCTGCAGATGCTCTGGCTCGACGGCAAGCTTTCGGAGGCGGACGCCGATCAGCTGCTGCTGCAGTTGAGGGGGACGCTGCGCGATGGCCTCCAGCATCCGGACCGGCTGCTGAAACTCACCGCTTCTTGAGCCGCCCCCTGGCGGCGAGCAGGGGCTGAATCCGGTCGAGCAGTCGCGCGGCGACGTCCTCCTTGGCCAGGCAGGGGAGTTCCTCCACCAACCCGTCCCGCCCCACAAAATGCACGACATTGGTATCCTGGCCGAAACCTGCCCCCGGCACGGTGACATCGTTGGCCACGATCAGGTCGGCCCCTTTCTCTTCCAGCTTCTTGCGGGCATGGGCCAGCAGGTCGCCGGTCTCGGCCGCAAAGCCGACCAGCAGCGCACGCCCCCCTTGCCTGCCCAGGTCGGCCAGAATGTCGGGGTTGCGCTCCAGTTCGAGGACCTGCCGCTGGCTCTGCCCTTTCTTGAGCTTGTCGCCGGCCCGCGCTGCCGGCCGGAAATCGGCCACCGCCGCCGCCTTGACGATCACGTCAGCATCGGCGCAGCGCGCCATGACTGCGGCGTGCATCTCCCGCGCCGTGGTCACCGCCACCATTTCGACCTTCTGCGGGGCGGCCAGAGCGACCGGCCCGCTGACCAGGATGACCCGGGCGCCGCGGTTGCGGGCTGCCCGGGCGATGGCATAGCCCATCTTCCCCGAGGAGTGGTTGCTCAGATACCTGACCGGGTCGAGTTCCTCACGGGTGGGCCCGGCGGTCACCATCACCGTACGCCCGGCCAATTCCCGGCTGCCGACCAGGTTTTCGGCAAAATCGAAAATGGCTGCCGGATCGGGCAGCTTCCCCTGCCCTTGCCAGCCGCAGGCCAGGTCACCCGCGACCGGCGCCATGAAGTGGTAGCCATGGCGCGCCAGCCGCGCCTGGTTTTCCTGGTAAAGCGGATTGTCCCACATGTTGACGTTCATCGCCGGGACCAGCAGCACCGGGGCCTTGGTGGCCAGCAACGTGGTGGTCAGCAGGTCGTCGGCGATGCCGCCGGCCAGCTTGCCGACGACATTGGCCGTAGCCGGCGCCACGATGCACAGGTCGGCCCGGTCGGCCAGGCTGATATGGCCGATTTCCCGCTCCTGGATCAGATTGAACAGCTCCGTGTGCACCGGGTTGCCGGAAAGGGTCTGGAAGGTCAGCGCGCCGACGAACTCCTGGGCATGGCGGGTCATCACCACCTGCACTTCGGCGCCGGCCTTGGTCAGCAGGCGCAACAGTTCGACCGCCTTGTAAGCGGCGATGCCGCCGGTCACCCCGAGCAGAATCTGCTTGCCTCGATACATCGTCACCTCCGTGCCGTTCAATCGACCAGGCCTGCGACAAAGGGATTGCTGAGCCTCTCGCGGGCGATGGTGGTGTCCGGGCCGTGCCCGGGATGGACGATGGTCTCGCCGGGGAGAGGCCACAGCCGGGCGCGTATCCCTTCGACCAGAGTGCGGTGATCGCCGCCGGGGAGATCGGTCCGGCCGATCGAACCGGCAAACAGGACGTCGCCGCAAAAGAGATGGTTGCCGCAGTGCAGGGCGATCCCGCCGGGGGAATGGCCGGGCAGATGGATGACTTGACAGCTCAGGGCACCGAAAGCCACCTGGTCGCCATCCTGCAGCAGACGGTCGGGCGCCGGCGACGGCTCGGCCCGCAGACCGTAAACCTGGGCATGGGATTGGGCCTTCTGCAACAGCGGCAGATCGCGCTCGTGGATCAGCAGTTCCGCGCCGGTGGCGGCGACCAGGGCCTGGTTGGCACCGATATGGTCGAAGTGTCCGTGAGAGTTGACGATGCTCACCACCCGCCAACCGGCGGCGCGCGCGGCGGCGACGATCCTCTCCCCTTCGTCGCCGGGATCGATCACCAGGGCGGCGTGGCTGACCGGGCAGGCAACCAGGTAGCAGTTGACCTGGAGCGGGCCGACCACCAGGGTCTTAATCAAGGGTTGATCAGCCATCGTTCCTCTCTCCCGGGGGAGGCCCGAACAGGTTTGGCGTCATCCCCCGCAACTGTTCTTCAAGGGCGCGGTTGAAGGGCGTGCCCCGTCCGCCCGATCGCTCCGGCGCCGCGGCCGGCGGAGCGCTGGCAGCCACCGGCGCGGCCGGCGCGGCAACGGCTTCCGTCTGCTCGTTGTAGCCCTTGAAAAAGTAGCGGTCGTACAGGCGGTGATATTGGCTCCAGGCCGCCTCGCTGTCGGCTTCCTTGTCGAGATGGGTGCGCACGCCGTTGATCTTGGAATCGAGATCGTCGATGAAGTTGAGGATGACCGCTTCCAGGGTTTTCGGCCGCTTTGGCGACCCGTACTCGTACTGGCCATGGTGCGAGAGCAGCATATGCTTGAGCAGGATCGCCAGCTCAATGGGGAAACCGGGCAGGCTGCGCAACTTTTCCTCGACGATTTCCACGCCGATGACAATGTGGCCGAGCAGCTTGCCGACATCGGTATATTCGAAGGAACGCGCGTAGCGCAATTCACTGATCTTGCCGACGTCGTGCAGCAGGGCCCCGGCGACCAGCAGGTCGCGGTTCAGTCCCGGATAGCGCCGGCAGATATCCTCGGCGAGGGTCGCCACGGCCAGGGAATGCTCGAGGAGTCCCCCCAGATAGACGTGGTGCATCGCCTTGGCCGCCGGCGCGCGGCTGTAGGCGGCGAGAAACCCCTCGTCGGCGAGGAAGGCTTCAAGCAGGGCGCGCAGGTGCTGGTCGCGGAAGCTCGCGACCCGGCTGTTGAGATCGGCGACCATGTCGGCCACCGACCGGGCGGCCACCGGCAGAAAATCGGCGAGATCGACGGCCGCTTCATCGAGCCGCGTCAACTCCTGGATGATCAGCTGCATCTTCCCCAGGTAGATGCTGGCCTTGCCGGCAACCCGAACGAAATCGTCGCGTTCGAAGCGCTCCCCGATCTCGTCGGCCCGGTCCCAGACCCGCCCCTCCAGTTCGCCGCTGCGATCCATCAGCTTGACAGTCAGGTAGGGCTTGCCGTTCTTGGCCATGCCGACGATCTTGTCGCGCACCAGGAACACGGTTTCGACCCAGTCGCGCTCCTGGATCCCGTTGGCAAACAGTTTTTTCACGCAGAACTCCCGTCGCAGAGACGTTGAATGATCTGTTCGGCGGCGCGCAGGCCATCGAGCGCCGCGCTCATGATTCCCCCTGCATAACCGGCCCCTTCTCCGGCCGGAAAGAGGCCGGGATGGGACAGCGACTCGCCGTGCTCGTCACGGACGATGCGGACCGGCGCCGAGGTTCGGGACTCGACCCCGACCAGCACCGCCTCGGCCGTCAGGAAACCGCGCAGCTGCCGTTCGAAATGCGGCAGGGCCCGGTGCAGGCCGCTGGTCACGAAATCCGGCAGCAGCGCGGCGAGGTCCGCCTCCCTGACCCCGGGGCGGCAGGTTGAGCGGCACGGCCCCCGGCCGCGCCGGGCAAAGGCCAGCAGATTCTGCGCCGGGGCGAGAAAGCCGCCGCCACCGGCCCGGAACGCCGCCCGCTCCAGTTCCTCCTGGAACGCCATCCCGCCGAGCACGCCGGCATCCACCCAGTCGGCCGGGCGAACCGCCACCACCAGGGCACTGTTCGAACAGGCCCCATCACGGGCCGCCCGACTCATGCCGTTGACCACCAGGCCATCCGCCGCCGAGGCGGCATTGATCACTTCGCCGCCGGGGCACATGCAGAATGAATAGACGCCGCGGCCAGACTCGGCATCATTATAGCGCAACACGTAATCCGCTGCCGGCAGGCCGGGCGGGTGCCGCCGGCCATATTGACTGCCGGCGATCAGCGCGGCGGGATGCTCGACCCGCAGGCCGACGGCAAAGTCCTTGGCGGCCAGGGCCACGCCGCGGCCGGCGAGCATCCGGTAAGTGTCGCGCGCACTGTGGCCGGGAGCGAGCACCAGGGAATTGCACGGCAGCGCTTCGCGGTCGTTGACGATCCCCGCCGTGATGCGCCCGGCCTTGGTCTCCACATCGGTCAGGCGGGTCGCGTAACGCAGGTCGACGCCGAGCGCCTGCAGCTGGCGGCGGAAGCGGAGCAGGACCAGGCGCAGGCGGTCCGTGCCGATATGCGGCTTGGCCTCGATCAGGATCTCTTCCTGGGCGCCGCACGCCACCAGGGTGGCCAGCACGTAGCGCAGCCAGGGGTGGCTCAGGCGGGTGCTCAGCTTGCCATCGGAGAAGGTGCCGGCGCCGCCCTCGCCGAACTGCACGTTGCTCTCGCTGTCCAGCTCACCGCCGGCCCAGAAGCGCTCGACATCGCTGACCCGTTGCTCCAGCGGCCGACCCCGCTCGACCAGGGTGACCAGCACCCCGCACTCGGCGAGGCGCCGGGCGGCGAACAGGCCGGCCGGGCCCATGCCGACCACCAGAACCCGGTGGGGCTCACCCACCCGCACCGTTGGCGGCAGCGTCAGCACCGGAGCCGGTTGCAGCCGGGGGTTGCCGGCCTGGCGGCGCAGCAGTTCCGCCTCGTCGGAAACCGTGAATTCGACCGTCAACACCTGCAGCAGGGACGGCTTGCGACGGGCATCCAGAGAACGCCGGACCACGCGCAGGCTCCCCAGCGCCGTCGGATCGATCTCCAGCAGCCGCGCCACCCGTTGCGGCAGACCGGCGTCATCCTCCCCCCAGGGGAGGTTGATATCACGCAGCCAGAGCGCCATGCCGGGTGGTTATTTCAGAGCAGCGGCAGGCGGACCACAAACCGGCTGCCCTTGCCCGGTTCGCTTGCCACCTCGATGCTGCCGCCGTAGGTTTTGACAATGCGCAGCACCACCGACAGACCAAAACCGGTGCCCTTTTCCTTGGTGGTGAAAAACGGATCGAAAATCTTCCCCAGATTCCCGGCGGGAATTCCCTGGCCCGTGTCGCTCACCGTCACCGTGGCGGTCGCCTGGTCATGTTCCAGGAGGATGTCCAGGCGTCCGCCGCCGCGCATCTCGAACAGGGCGTTGGCGACCAAGTTGGAAAAGACCTGGGTCAGCTCATCGCTGTCGGCCAGGATGGCCGGCGGCGGCTCCGGCACCTCGGTGCTGATGGTCACGCCCTGCACCAGAGCCTGGTCGGCAAAGCTGTCGACGGTCTGACGGAGGACTTCCTCGAGATGTACCGATCGCAACTGATAGGGAGAGCGTCTGCTGCTGGCGAGCAGCTTGACCAGGATGTCGTCGATGCGTTGCACATCATCGAGGATCTTCTCGATGTAGGAGTTCATTTCCGGGTTTTCGCCAACGCCCCCCCGCAGAACCTGGGCAAAGAGGCTGATGGCATTGAGCGGGTTGCGGATTTCGTGGGCCATCCCGGCGGAAAGGTGGCCGAGGGCGGCCAGCTTCTCGCTCTGCAGGATTTCGTCGTGGGCCCGCTCCAGGGCCATGCTCTTCTCCGCCACCCGGCGTTCCAGCTCGCGGTTCCAGTCGGCAATTTCCGCCAGCAGTCGGTCACGCTCCTGGAGGAGCTCGATATTGTGCAACTCGATGGCGCGCAGGCGCAGCACGGCATCGATCCGGTCGATCAGCTTGGCGTTGCTGAAGGGCTTGAGTACGTAGTCGGCGGCACCGGCCTTCATCAGCTCGACGGCGATCTCCTCGCTCCCCTTGCCGGTGAACATGATCACGTAGGTTGCCGGGAAGCGCTGGCGGATTTCACGCAGGGCCTCGAGGCCGTTGACCTGGGGCATCATGTAGTCAAGGAGGGCGATGGCGGGTTGCTCGCGCGCGATGATCGCGTAGCCGTCCCGGGCGTTATCGGCGGTGAAGACCTGATAGCCACGGTGCTGCAGCACCATCGACGTCAGGTCGAGGATCATCCGCTCGTCATCAATGACAATGATTTTTTCGTCCATGTTCCATCTGGCCAGGAAGCGGTCGGGTTGTCAGGATACCTGTCGCCGCCCCGTTTGGCAAGCGCTACCGGTGCTGCCACCACAGAAAAAAGGCAGCGTTTCCGCTGCCTTTTCCGATACATCCGGGGAGGCTCGATTATTCCTTGATGCGGATGGTCATGACCGGTACCGGCGATTTGCGTACGATCTTTTCCGCGGTGCTGCCGAAGAGCACATGATCAAGCCCGGTACGACCGTGGGTGCCGACGACAATCAGGGCGGCGCCGACCTCCTGGGCCTTCTTGATGATCTCGTCATAGGGGATGCCCGGCACCACATAGGTTTCGATCATGGCGTAGTCCTGAGCCTTGGTGCGGCGGAACTTCTCCATCAGTTTTTCAGCCCCCTGCACGATCTCCTCTTCAAGCTTGTCAAAGGAGATATGCGGGACATAGAAGCCGCGCAGGTCGACCGGTTCGTTGATGACATGGATAATCGCCAGACGGCTCTCGAACTTGCGGGCCAGCGCCAGGGCATAGTCGAAGGCATGTTCCGAACTCTCGGAAAAATCGGTGGCAAACAGAATGGTGTTGAACATGGGAACCTCCGCGAAGAATCTGAGCGGGCGCTCGCCGGACTGCCGCCCGCTAGGACATGACCGCACTGTTGCCGTTGAAAATCTTCTTCAGCACCGAACGCAGCTCATCCAGGCGCACCGGTTTGTGCAGGTATTCCAGGGCCCCGAGATTCATGGCCTCGAGATAGGACTCCACCCCGCCATAGGCGGTAATCATAATCACATTGGTACTGGGGAAACGCCGGCTGATCTCTCGCAGGAAGCCGATGCCATTCATGCCGGGCATATTGATGTCGCTGATGACCAGGCTGATACGCTGCCGGCGCAACAAGTCCAGGGCTTCCGTGCCATTGGCGGCGAGGTCGACGACATAGCCCTCCTGGCTGAGCAGCTTGCTCAAGCCCAGGCGGGTGTTTTCCTCGTCATCAACGACCAAAATGTGCCTGGCCAGCTCGCCCAAAATTGACTCCTGCCATTGGTATCCCAGGGCAAGTCTAGCACGGGCCGACCGCCTGTCAAGCCGCGGCGGTCGGCAACAACATGGATATTTGTTCTTAATAATCGGGGTATTAGCGAGAGAGACCGGAGGAGCGCCAGGAACCGGAGCGCG
>JBFYXI010000090.1:0-5282 GCA_041310635.1 Desulfuromonadaceae bacterium
CGACCATGAACAGGATGCCCTGGTTCCGGCACCACCGACCAAGCTCCTCGATCGCCTGGACGGTCCCGGTGACATTCGAGCAATGGGTCATCGCCAGCAGCCGGGTGCCAGGGGTGCAGGCCTCCCGCAGGTCCGCCGGGGAAACGAAGCCGAGGGCATCGGCAGCCACCTTGACGACCTCGACCCCCCGGTCGACCAACGCCCGCAGAGGGCGGACGACCGCATTGTGCTCCATGCTGGTGGTGACCACCCGGTCACCGGCCTGCAGCACGCCGAACAGCGCCAGGTTGATGGCCTCGGTGGCGTTGGCGGTAAAGATGATCCGCGCCGGATCGGACATGCCGACCAGTTGTGCCGCGGCATCGCGGGCGGCGAGCACCAGCCGGCCGGCCGCCAGCGAGAGCCGGTAGCCGCCCCGCCCGGGATTGGCGGCGCCATGGCGAAGAGTTCTATCGACCGCCGCACAGACCGGTTCCGGCTTGGGAAAGGAGGTGGCGGCATTGTCGAGGTAGATGGTCATGTCGGGTCACTTAAGATAAATTTGCTCTTTATACCATATTTTCTTCCGGCATCATCATTATATGTCGGCCATTGCGTCCCGGTCACGCTTTGCTGCCACTTGTGATAAGGGAGTTGACAACCACCACATCTTGTGTCACATATGACCTCGTCATACAGAATATTGTATATACTCTCTATACCGACAAGACCTCCAATTAATTACGAATTTTATCAGGATGACCCAATGAGCGCCAAGAAATCCGCCGTGAATCCCGAGTTGTCCCCGAACGCCGTTACCGTCCTCGAGCGCCGCTACCTCAAGCGCGACAAGGAGGGAAAAATTCTTGAAACCCCGACCGACATGTTCCGGCGCGTGGCGAAAACCATCGCCGCCGGGGAGCAGTCCTTCGCTGAAGGCAAGCCGGCCGGGTCCCTCGAGGAAGAATTCTACCGGATGATGACCTCTCTGGAGTTCCTCCCCAACTCCCCTACCCTGATGAATGCCGGGCGGGAACTCGGTCAGCTGTCGGCCTGCTTCGTCCTGCCGGTGGGCGACTCGATGGAGGAGATCTTCGAGGCGATCAAGCAGACCGCATTGATCCACAAGAGCGGCGGCGGCACCGGCTTCGCCTTCTCGCGCATCCGCCCGGCCAACGACGTGGTCCTCTCCACCAAGGGGATCTCCTCCGGACCGCTCTCCTTCATGAAAGTCTTCGATGCCGCCACCGAGACGATCAAGCAGGGCGGCACCCGGCGCGGCGCCAACATGGGGATCCTGCGGGTCGATCACCCGGACATCATGGATTTCATCATGTGCAAGCGCGACCAGACCGTGCTGACCAACTTCAACATCTCGGTGGGGCTCACCGAGAAGTTCATGGAAGCGGTGGAGCGGGACGAAGAATACGAGATCATCAATCCTCGTTCCGGCGAAGTCGCCGGCAAGAAATCGGCGCGCAAGGTCTTCGATCACATTGTCGACCTGGCCTGGAACAACGGTGAGCCCGGAATCATCTTCCTCGACCGCCTCAACCGTGACAACCCGACGCCGCAGGTCGGCGCCATCGAGGCGACCAACCCGTGCGGCGAACAGCCGCTGCTCCCCTACGAATCTTGCAATCTCGGCTCCCTGAACCTGTCCCGCATGGTCACCGCCAACGGACAGGTCGACTGGGACAGGCTCGGCCAAGTCGTCGAAACCGCCGCTCGCTTCCTCGACAACGTCATCGAGGTCAACAAATACCCGATCCCTCAGATCAGCGAAATGACCCGGGCCAACCGCAAGATCGGCCTCGGGGTCATGGGCTGGGCCGACATGCTGATTCTTCTCGGCATCCCCTACGACAGCGACGAGGCCGTGGAACTCGGCGAAAAGCTCATGAAATTCATCACCGACAAGGCACGCGCGACCTCACGCGAACTGGCCAGGCAGCGCGGCGCCTTCCCCAATTTCAAGGGGAGCATCTACGGCGGCAAGGGGAAGGGCGGCCCAGTGCGCAACGCGACCTGCACCACCATCGCCCCGACCGGGACCATCTCGATCATCGCCAACTGCTCGAGCGGCATCGAGCCACTGTTCGCGGTATCGTACATCCGCCAGGTGCTCGACAACGACAAGCTGGTGGAAGTTCACCCGTTCTTCGAAAAGATCGCCAGAGAACGCGGCTTCTACTCGAAGGAACTGATGCAGACGATCGCCGAGCACGGCACCGTGCAGGATATCGGCGAAATCCCCGACGATATCCGCCGGGTTTTCGTCACTTCCCACGACATCACTCCGGAGGACCATATCCGCATGCAGGCGGCCTTCCAGAAGCACACCGACAATGCCGTGTCGAAAACCGTCAACTTCTGCAATGACGCCAGTCGCGATGAAGTTGCGCAAGTCTACCGCCTCGCCTATCAACTCGACTGCAAGGGGGTGACCATCTACCGCGACGGCTCGCGCGACATGCAGGTGCTTTCGGTCGGCAAGGAGAAGAAGACCGGGGAGGACGTCCCCTTCGAAAGCCAGAAAGGACGGGTCAAGCGCGACCGGCCGCGGGCCCTGGCCGGCACCACTTACCAGATGCAGACCGGCTGCGGCCCGCTGTACGTGACCATCAACGAAGATCAGAGCGGCCTTTTTGAACTGTTCACCACCATGGGCAAGGCGGGTGGTTGCGCCTCCAGCCAGTGCGAAGCGATCGGCCGACTGGTATCACTGGCCTGGCGCTCCGGGGTACAGGCCCGCCAGTCGGTCAAGCAACTGATCGGCATAACCTGTCACAAGCCGGCCGGTTTCGGTGACAACCGCATTACTTCATGTGCCGATGCCGTGGCCAAGGCAATTCAGACGCACATGGCCGAGCACGGCATGCAGGAACTGCAGCACGCCATCAGCGGCGGCGCCTGCCCCGAATGCGGCGGCGCGATCGAGCACGAGGGCGGCTGTTGCGTCTGCCACGCCTGCGGCTACAGCGAGTGCGCCTAAAGGCAGACTCAAGACTCGAGATCCAAGGCTAAAGGCGGTCTCCTTCGGGGGACCGCCTTTTATTTCTTATATCCCTTTCCCCCCTTCATCCCTGTAAAAATTGATTTGCCGTTTTTGCTTGGCAGTTTGGAAGCAGATGGTAATATCTCCTGAATATTTGCCCCTGAGGAGTTGACCCATGGAAATCGAAAAAGGTGCCGGCAAGCTGGCCAAGACCCTGCGTCTGCTGATCCCGGACAAACCGGGCTACCTCGGCCGGGTCACCACCGCCATCGGCATGGGCGGCAGCAACATCGGCGACATTCGCATCGTCCGCATCGGTATTACCCATAACTCCCGGGAGATGACCATTTACGTCGACTCCGAGGAGCACCTCGGGCAGATCCTGCGCGACATCGCGGCCATCGACGGAGTGGTTATCGAGGAGGTCGTCGACCTGGTCCGTCAGCTTCACGAAGGCGGCAAGATCGCCATGAAGGGGACCCGGCCGATCCGCACCATCAATGATGTACGCAAACTCTATACCCCAGGGGTCGCCGCCATCTGCCGAGATATCCAGCAAAACCCCGAACTGGCCTGGCGCTATACCGCCATCGCCAACCAGGTGGCAATCGTCACCAATGGTACTGCCATTCTCGGTCTCGGCGACATCGGCGCCGTCGCCGGCATGCCGGTGATGGAAGGGAAAGCCGCCCTGTTCGACCATTTCGTCGGCATCAGCGGCATCCCGATCCTGATCCAGAACCGCGACCCCCGGGTCATCATCGAGACCGTCAAACAGATCGCCCCTACCTTCGGCGCCATCAAGCTCGAAGACATCGCCGCCCCGGAATGCTTCGAGATCGAAGCCGAACTCGACGCCGCCCTGGACATCCCGGTGCTGCACGACGACCAGCACGGCACCGCAGTTGTCGTCCTGGCCGCCCTGATCAACGCCAGCCGCTTCTCGGGGGTGAGCCTGGCCGACTCTACGGTCGGCGTCATCGGCCTGGGCGCGGCGGGGATGGGAATTTCCAAGCTTTTGCTGGCCTATGGCGTGAAAAACGTCATTGGCACCGACCTCAAGGAGCCGGCCAAGACGATGCTGGCGGCGGCCGGGGGGACGGCCGGCACGCTTGACCTGGTCATGGCGGAGAGCCACATCGTCGTCGCCACCACCGGCGTTCCCGGGCTGATCAAACCGGCCATGGTGCGGCGCGGCCAGGTGATTCTGGCGCTCTCCAACCCTAATCCGGAGATCTCTCCGGATGCGGCGCGCGAGGCTGGGGCGGCGTTTGCCGCCGATGGCAAGAGCGTCAACAACGCCCTCGGCTTTCCGGGGATCTTCCGCGGCGCACTGAATACGAGGGTGCGGCGGATCAGCAAGCCGATGTTGATCGCCGCCGCCAAGGCGATTGCCGGCTGTGCCGAGTCGACCGAGATGGTCCCCTCCATTCTTCACCCTGACGTGCATCACCAGGTGACCGCAGCGGTGGAGCAGGCGGCCCGCGATGACGGTCTGGCAAGGTCATGAGCAGGCGCGGCCCGCGGCGATGATTTCCCGTGTCGACCACCTTAATATTGTCGTCAGCGACCTCGACCGGGCCGTGGCCTTCTTCCTGCTGTTTGGTTTCAGCGAAGGGCTCGGCGCCGAACTCGACACCGCCTTTCTGGAAGTCCTCTCCGGGATTGCCGGCGCCAAAGGAAAATTCGTTACCCTCCGTCACCCCGGCTCGAACGTCGCCATCGAACTGTTGCAGTTCGAAACGGATGGCGCGGCCGACCCGTTGCTGGGACGGGCCGACCGCATCGGTTTGCGCCACCTGGCTTTTGCCGTCACCGACATCGACGCCGTCGTTGCCAAACTGGCGGCACAGGGGGTCGAGTTCCTCAGCCCGGTGCAGACCTGGCGAAAAACCGGCAAGCGCTTGGTCTATTGTTACGGCCCTGACGGCATCCTCCTCGAACTGGCTGAGTACCCCGATGAGTCGGACTGTTGACCGTGCCGCAAGCACCGCAGCGCCTCGTTGCCTGTCCCGCTGCACCGGCTGCGGCGCCTGCATTTCAGTCTGTCCGGAGCGGGCCCTGAGCCTGGCCAGCGAACATCCCGGCGGCCGCGGTCGCAAGCGTGTGGAGGTTGCCGAAACCCGCTGCACCGGCTGCGGTGAGTGCCTGACGGCCTGCCCTCGCCAGGCGCTGGTCATGACCAAAACGTTGCTGCCTGTCACGGGAACCGCTCGATGATCCCGCTTGACGCGCTGGCGGCCTTCTTCGTCGCCTCGGTTCTGCTCGCCTTGGCACCGGGACCGGACAATCTCTTCGTTCTCAC
>JBFYXI010000122.1:0-11370 GCA_041310635.1 Desulfuromonadaceae bacterium
GGCGTGCACACCTGGCGCGAGGCGGTGCACGTTCACCCAATCAAGGTCTGGCAGCGCCACTCGCCGACCATGTTCCTCCCCCACGTTCAGGCCGGCGAAAACTTCCTGCCGGTCACCGGCAGCTTCGAGGCCACCGAGTTGCTCTCCAGCATCAGCCGGCGCGGCGCCGAGAGCGGTCGCCGCCAGCTCGACTACTGGGATCGTCTGTTCCTGCAGGCCGAGGACCTGATCACCAAGGGGGGGCTGCCCGAAGAGACGGCACCGATGGTCGATCAGCTCTGCCGACTGATGATCGGTCGCGAGGACCGGATTCTCTCCCTGGCCCGCGCCTACCTGAGCCTGGAGGACCTGCTCGGCATCAAGGCGCGCATGATCGGCACCGGTTTCGTCGGCGGCAAGGCCGCCGGCATGCTGCTGGCCCGCCGCATCCTCCTGGCCAGCAGCGACTTCGACTGGCAGCGCCATCTCGAACAGCACGATTCGTTCTTCGTCGGTTCCGACGTCTACTACTCCTACATCGTCCACAACGGCTGGTGGAAGCTGCTGATGCAGCAAAAGACCGACGAGGGCTATTTTACGGCGGCGGCCGACCTGCGCGACAAGATGCGCCAGGGAAGCTTCCCCGAGGAGATCCGCGAAGCCTTCCAGCAGATGCTGGAGTACTTCGGTCAGTACCCGATCATCGTCCGCTCCAGTTCCCTGCTCGAGGACGGCTTCGGCAACGCCTTCGCCGGCAAGTACGACAGCTACTTCCTGGCCAACCAGGGATCTCCCGAGGAACGCTGCGCTTGCCTGGATGAGGCGGTGCGGGCGATCTTCGCCAGCACCATGGGGGAGGATGCCCTGGCCTACCGCCGCCAGCGCGGCCTCGACCGCCATGAGGAGCAGATGGGGCTGTTGATCCAGCGGGTTTCCGGCAGCTACCGCCAGCACTACTACTTTCCCGACCTGGCGGGGGTCGGGGTCTCCTACAACACCTTCGTCTGGTCGAAGGAGATGGACCCGAAGGCCGGCATGCTGCGGCTGGTGGCGGGGCTCGGCACCCGCGCCGTCGATCGCGTCGAAGGGGACTACCCGCGGATCGTCGCCCTGGATGCACCGCTCAAGCGGCCGCTGAAAGGCTTTGACGACGCGCGCCGCTTTGCTCAGCGCGATGTCGACCTGATCAACGTCGCCAGCAACCGCCCGGAAACCGTCTCGTTGCTCGAACTGTTCCGCCAGGACCTGGGGATCGACTGGTCCCGCTACGCGGTGCCCGACTGGGAGACCACCAAACGCCTGGGGGAGCGCAGCGGCAAGGGGCAGAAAGTCTGGCTGCTGACCTTCGACACGCTTCTTTCGGAGGGGCCGTTCACCGGGCTGATGCAGCGCATGCTCAAAACCATCGAGGGGGTCTACCGCTATCCGGTCGATGTCGAATTTACCGTCAACTTCGATGCCGCCGACACGCCGGTGCTCAACGTGGTGCAGTGCCGGCCGCTGCAGACCAAGGGAGAGGCGCAGAAGGTCGAGATCCCGCAGGGCATCAGTGATGACCGGGTGTTTTTCGCCACCGAGGGGCACTTCATGGGGGGCAGCATCGCCCAGACGATCCGCCGCGTCATCCTGGTCGACTCCGAGGAATACATCCGCCTGCCCCTCACCGAGAAGTACGAGGTGGCACGCCTGATCGGCCGCCTCAACAAACGCCTCGGCGATCGCCGCGAGGTGCCGACCCTGCTGATGGGGCCGGGGCGCTGGGGCACGTCGACCCCGTCCCTTGGCGTGCCGGTGAGCTTCGCCGAGCTCAACAACATCACGGCCCTGGCCGAGATCGCCTTCCCCGGCGGCAACCTGATGCCGGAGCTCTCCTTCGGCACCCACTTCTTCCAGGATCTGGTGGAGGCCGACATCTTCTACGTGGCACTCTTCCCCGATACCAAATCCTGCAGTTTCCGCAGGGAGTGGCTGGAGGAACTGTCCAACTCCCTGGAAGGGCTGATGCCGGCCAGTGGCCGCTACAAGAAGGTGGTCAAGGTCTACAACCTCCCCGGCGAGGGTCTGCAGCTGATGGCGGACGTGGTCAGCCAGCGGTTGCTCTGCTACCACTAGGAGTCGAGCGGCGGTGGCATTGATGGTGGAGGATGCGCTTTACCGGAAGATCAAGCAGCAGGTCGGGCAGGCGATCGGCGCCTTCGACCTGATCGGGGCAGGTGACCGGATTGCCGTGGCGGTGTCGGGCGGCAAGGACTCCTACACCCTGCTGCACATCCTCGATGCACTGCGCCGGCGGGCGCCGGTGCGCTACGAACTGGTCGCGGTGAACGTCGACGCCGGCTTCCCCGGTTACCGAAAGGAGCTTCTGGCCGCCCATCTCGCCGAGCATGGCTTCGCCTGTCACCTGGAGGCGACCGACTGCTCCCGAATCATCGAGGAGAAGCGCCGCCCCGGTTCCTCCTACTGCGCCTTCTGCGCCCGCCTACGCCGTGGCGTGCTCTACACCGTGGCCGACCGGCTCGGCTGCAACAAGATCGCCCTCGGCCACCACCTCGACGATTTTATCGAAACCCTGCTGCTCAACCAGTTCTATGTCGGCTCTCTCAAGGCGATGAGCCCGAAGCTGTTGGCCGACAACGGCCGGCACACGGTGATTCGTCCGCTGGTCTACGTGGCGGAGGCGGATATCATCGAATTTGCCCGTCGCAACGTCTTCCCGATCATCTGCTGCGCCTGCCCGGTCTACGGCCGGGTTGATCAGCAGCGGCAGCGCATGAAACGACTGGTGGGCGAACTCGAGCAAGAGATCCCCCATGTCAGGCGCAGCCTGTTGCGGGCCATGGGCAACGTCCAGCCCCGGCATCTGCTCGACCCGCGTGTCTGCTCACCTGGCGCGGAGGAATACCCCGGGGCATGATCAGCACTGTCCCGGCCAGGGACGGTCCGTGCGCGAGACCGGGATGAAGGGGGGAGGCATGCTCCTCGAACACTTGCGCAAAAGCGGACCCCGTCAGGTTCTTGTGCGAACACGGCAGGCGGCAGTCGGTGATCTGCTGCGGGCGATCCTCAGGGAGTGGCACTATCTCACGGAGCCCGTACCGAACGGCCGGAGGGTGGCCCTGGTCGAGCACGGCCTGCCCCTCCCGGAGGGGGTCGATCACACCCTTTGGCTGTCCCCCGGCCCCCTTGCCACGGTCTCCCACCTTGCGGCGCCATTATCGCTTTCCGAGCTTTATCGGAAACTCCAGGCAGGGTTTTTCCAACCGCCGCGCCGATATCTGCGGCTGGCCATGGAGCTGCCTGCGCAGCTCGAAAGAAGCGGAGTCTGCCTTGAGGGACAGCTGAGCTGTCTTTCGGAGCGTGGCGGTCGGGTTGCCTGCTACGCCTCCCTGCCGCTCGGCGAACGGTGGCAGCTCAACGCCACCCTGGGGGGCTGTCTGCTGCAGATCGCGGCTGAAATCATCTACATCATCCCTCCCGGCGACGTCCCCGGCAGGGAGCCGTTTCAGTACGGCATGCAGTTCATACCGGTCCATCCGGAACTGTGCCGGGCCGTGCGGCGCTATGTCGAGTTCACCCTGGTCGAGCATGCCTGTGTGCAGGTCGGTGTCGCCGGCGACGATCCGGTATTGCGCTGGTTCGACACGGTTGCAAATCCGTGGGCTGAGTTTGCATTAGAGAGTTGAACCCCTGCATCGCCAGTGATTTCGTTTGTCGCCGCGCACGCTTTTTCAACAGCAATAACTGTGGCCACCCGGTTCGATCACCGGGTGGCCACAGTTATTGGGCGCATAGGGGTGAAGCGTGCCTGACGGCTAATCGAAGTCCTGCATGATGTCGAAAATCAGCCTGGTGCGTTCATCGAACAGGACAAAACTGCCACCGACCCTGGCACGCGCATAGCCGTCGGGAATCGGCGACAGCCTTCGCTCCAGATCGCGGGGAAAGTACTGATACCGCGCTTCCGGCGGCAGGCGACCATGTCTTTTCATTTGCTTTTGAATGCCCGGCGGGAGTTTGCCCTGTTTGGCCAGGCCTGGAGGCAGCCCGCCCTTTTTGGCAAGTCCGGGCGGCACAGGCTTTTGCGAGGGGGCATAACCGTAATATTCGCGGATCAGGTTGCGGTCATGATCATTGAAGGCAATATCGATCATGCCATGATCGCCTTGAACCACGACCCGTCCGGACACATCGGCAGCGGCCGCGATGCCGCCCCCCAGGCTTAGCACGAACAGGCAAAAGGGAAAAAACCAGCTGGTTGTTTTAGGCATCTTCAGTCTCCCTGAAATGAGGTTGCATTTCGAGTCTATCAGATATTTTCCCGGGAGGCAGGAAAGAACAGAAAGAACAGAAATAACTTGGGATGGCCGCGCCGCCCGCCAGGGGTGCGGCCCCGCGCGGAAGCGGTGTTGAGCAACCAACGGACAGTTTGTCGTCTACTCCTCGCCGGCAGGGGCGAAATGCCGCTCGAAAACCTCGCGAATCGCCTCGGTGATCTGGCTATACTCTTCGAGAAAAACCTGCTCGGGGCGACGGGGGCGGTCAGGGTAACCGAGGTGGCGGGCCAGTTTGGCCAGGGCGGCGGGATCGGCCGACAGCTGGTTGACCGACTGATCGTGCACCAGGCGCAGTTTGTTTTCCAGGCGGCGCAGGAACTTGTAGCCTTCGATCAGCCGCCCAAAGTCGCCGCCCGGCAGCAGCCCCGCCTGGTGCAGGGCACGCAGGGCTTCGAGGGTGTTCTGCCCGCGCACCTGTGGGTGCGCCTTGCCGTGGGTCAATTGCAGGTACTGAACCAGGAATTCCACGTCGACCATGCCGCCACGGCCGGTCTTGATATTGAGCTGCCCCTCCCCCTCGCGGGCAATCTCCTTTTCCATGCGCTGCCGCAGTCGGTAGATCTCGCTGGCCAGGTTCTCCGGCAGCGGCTGCTCGTAGACAATCCGCTCATTCAGCGCCGCGATCCGTTCGGCCAGCGTCGGCGTGCCGGTGACCACCCGGGCCTTGATCAGGGCCTGGCGCTCCCATGGCGCGGCAGTCTCCGCGTGATAGGCCTCATAGGCCGGCAGGGAGGTCACCAGCGGGCCCTTGTTGCCGGAGGGGCGCAGCCGGGCGTCGATCTGGTAGACGTAGCCCTCGCGGGTCATCAAGGTCAGCACCGAGATAATCCGTTGCGCCAGCCGCGCAAAGTATTCCTGGTTGCTCTGCGCCCGGAAGCGCTCGGGGTCGCTCCCGACCCCCGGGCGGGTTTCCCCGTTGCCTTCATAGATAAAGATAATATCCAGGTCGGAATGGTAGTTGAGCTCCATCCCACCGAGTTTGCCCATGCCGATAATGGCGAAGCACGCTTCGTGCTCGCGGCCATCCTCATCCGGACAGGAGGGAAAACCGAAGCGGGGCATCAGCTCGTCGCGGGCGATGGCCACCGCCTGGGTCAGGCAGGCGTCGGCCAGGAAGGAGAGCTGACGGGTGGTGGCCCCCTGCGGGGTGTGGCCGTACAGGTCATCGAGGGCGATGCGCAGGAATTCTTCGTTGCGGAAGCGGCGCAAGGACTCGAGTTTATCCTCGTAATAGCGGGCCTCGGCCAGGATGTCGGCGAGGCGGCGGTTCATCGTCGTGGCGTCGCGAGTTTCCGCGGCATGCGCGCGCGAGACCAGTGCGTCAAGCACCTCCGGGTGCTGGATGAAGCTACGCGACAGAAACTGGCTGGTCGCGAAGAGCGAGACGATCAGCTTGATGATCTCGGGATTTTCCGCGAGCAGGGCGTAGAAAGTGCCGCGGGCGCGCCGGCAGGCGGCCAGGAAGCGCTCGAGGTTGTTCAGCGCCATTGGTGGATCCGGGGTTTGCAGGACCTCCTGCAGGAGCAGCGGGGCAATCCGGTCGAGCAGCCGCCGGGCGCGTTCGGTCAGATGGCCGGCGCTGCCGCCGTCGCGCAGAACCAGCAGGCTGTCGTAAGCCGCATCCGGGTTGCGGAAGCCTTTCCCTTCGAGAATGTCCTTGCACAGGTCGGGATCCGCCGCCGGGTCGAAGAGCAGGGCGACTTCCGGGCTGACCTGCGCCGGCAGCTCTTCTTCGCTGGTGTAGAACAGGTCGCGGAAAGTCGTGGCCACCCGCTCCCGGCACGCAGCCAGCTCCCGGCTGAAGGTGCCAGCGTCATCGAAGCCGCAGCGGCGGGCCAGGCTGAGCAACTCCTCGGGGCGGGTTGGCAGATTGTGGGTCTGCCGCTCCTGAACCACCTGGATGCGATGCTCGACGGTGCGCAGGAAGCGGTAGTCCTCCGCCAGCTGGTCCCGTTCCGCGGGCTTGATCAAACCCTCGCTGCACAACAGGTCGAGGGCCTTGAGCGAGTTACGCTCGCGCAGGCGGGGGTTTTTCCCGGCATAGATGAGCTGCAGGGCCTGGATGAAGAACTCGATTTCGCGAATCCCGCCCCGGCCGAGTTTGAGGTTCTGCGCAGCCTCGCGCTCGCGCGCCAGGCTGCGGTCGATCTTCTGCTTCATCAGTTTGATATCCTCGACCATGGCGTAGTCGAGATGGCGCCGGTAGATGAACGGTTCGAGGCGCTGCAGCAGGCGTTCACCGAGGCGGAGCGAGCCGGCCACCGGACGTGCCTTGAGCATGGCGGAGCGTTCCCAGCTCTGCCCCCAGCTTTCGTAGTAGGTCTCCGCCGCGGCCAGGGAGTTGGCGATCTCGCCGCTTTCCCCTTCCGGACGCAGCCGCAAGTCGACGCGGAAGACGAAGCCGTCGTCGGTCACCTGGCTGATCGCCTTGGTTACCAGGTCCGACAGCTTGACGAAATAGCGGTGCAGGGGAATGCGGTTGCGCACTCCCTGCGCCGGATCGGGGATCCCTGCCGTCTCACCGCGGTCGGAGGTGTAGAAGTAGATCAGGTCGATGTCGGAGGAGAAGTTGAGTTCATTGCCGCCGAACTTGCCCATGCCGAACACAGTGAATTCGGCCTCCTCGGGGGGCTCGCCGGCTGCGGCAGCGAGCAGTGGGGCGCCGTACTCGGCGCGCAACAGGGCCGCGCCGGTTTCGCAGGCGAGCTGTAGCGTGGCGGCGGCCAGAGCGGTGAGTTCCGCGGTCACTTCCTCCAGTTCGGCCAGTCTGCACAAGTCGCGGCCGCCGATGCGCAGCACCTCGCGTGCCTTGTACAGGCGCAATTCGCGCTGCAACCCGGCGAAGTCAGTGCCGCCGGTCACCGCCTGGCGCAGTTCGGCGAGCATGATCGGCTCGTCTTTGGCGATCTCCAGGCCGTTGGCCCCGAACAGCTCGTCGAGCTGTTCGGGGCGGCGGCAGAGCAGGGCAGTCAGGAACGGCGAGGCACCGAGGATGCTGAGGAGCTGGCGGCGGCGGGGGTCGTCGGCCAGCAGGGCGGCAAGGGTAGGCGGCGGCGCTATGCCGAACAGCCGTTCCAGGTTGTTGAGGGCGAGATCGGGGTCAGCCGTGGTCAGGGCATCGACCGCCACGGTGACGACCAGCTCCGGATCGTTCAACTGCTCGTCGAGCAGCACCAGATTGGTGGCGGTTTTCGGCCCGGCGGCAAAGCCCGCGGCCAGCGCGGCCCTGGCCAGGGCCTCCGGCTCCCGGTTGCGAAGCCAGGGGAGCCAGCCCTGCAGCGCCGGTGCAGTCATTCAACGAGCCTTGGCAACCAGTTCGGCCAAGCGCGGCCGGTAGTCGGCGCGGGCCAAACCGTGCTCGGTGATGATGGCGCTGATCAGCCGGGCCGGGGTCACGTCGAAGGCCGGATTGTAAACCGCGACCCCCTCCGGGGCGATGCGCTGTCCAGCGAGGTGGGTCACTTCCACCGGGGCGCGCTCCTCGATGGGGATCAGCGTGCCGTCGGTCAGAGTCAGGTCGATGGTCGAGGTCGGTGCCGCCACGTAGAAGGGGATACCGTGCTCCCTGGCCAGCACGGCCACGCTGTAGGTGCCGATCTTGTTGGCGGTGTCGCCGTTGGCGGCGATGCGGTCGGCACCGACGATAACCGCATCGATCTCCCCTTTGGCCATCAGCCAGCCGGCCATGTTGTCACAGATCAGGGTCACCGGGATGCCGTCGCGCTGCAACTCCCACGCGGTCAGCCTTGCCCCCTGCAGCCAGGGCCGGGTCTCGTCGGCATAAACGCTGAGCTGCTTCCCCGCCGCCACCGCGGCGCGGATCACCCCCAGGGCGGTGCCGTAACCGCCGGTGGCCAGGGCACCGGCGTTGCAGTGGGTGAGAACCCGTGCCCCGTCGGCCAGCAACGCCGCGCCGTGGCGCCCCAGGTTGCGGTTCAGGCGCAGGTCTTCCTCGGCGATGGCCAGCGCCTCGTACTCGAGGGCGATCTTCAGGTTGACGGTCGGCTGCATGGCGTTGGCGCGCACCAGGCTCTGCATCCGCTCCAGCGCCCAGCACAGGTTGACCGCCGTCGGCCGGGTCGCGGCCAACACGGCGCACACCTGCTCGAATTCGGCCCAGAAGTCTGCGAAGCTCTCCGCCTGGATGTCGCGGGCGCCGAACCAGGCGCCGAAGGCCGCGGCGATGCCGATGGCCGGGGCGCCGCGCACCACCATGGTGCGGATCGCCTCGGCCACCCCCTGATAATCGCGATAGTCGAGCCAGAGTTCCTCGGTCGGCAGGCGGCGCTGGTCGAGGAGCTGCAGGACGCCGTCCTCATAGCGATAGGGACGGATGCCGGCGGCATCGGGGAAAAAGTTGCAGCTGGACATATCGATTGCCTCAACAGATGAATGATCGTTAAACGATGGTCTCTTTAATGACGGCGACAAACCGTTCAGCCATAGTCAGCAAGGCTCTGGCTTCCTCTTCGGTCGGCTGAACGAACTCCTTGTAATCCGATTCGATGCGGGTTGAACAGGCGTTGCAAAAGGCGAGAATATTCGACGTCTATTCTTCCGGCGTGGACAAATTCTTTATTGAACAGGGCGATGATCCCGGCATGTTTCGAAGTGCGCACATCGGTGCCGGCTTTGAGGAACAGAGCCAACGCTCCGTAAAAGGCCGCATAATAAGCCCGATTGATAGCCGCCCGCAATCCTCTGCTTTCCAACAGTGTGCGGGCATCAGCCAGAGCCTCGTCGGCTTGGCGAATACGGTAAGCCAGCAAGATGTCATTGTCGGTCATACCGCAATTCCGTCACGGATAATGTTGCGGATGATCGGCGAAGAGCGCAGCGCGGTCTTTTCAATTTCGTACCGGGAGACGATCAGCGGGGAAATGATCACGCCATTGCGGAAACCAAGATCCCAGCTCAACTCGAAGATATTTTCCTTGATCTCCCGGGACAGTGCCGCCACTTCCACGAAAACATCCAGGTCGGAGAATTCGTCGGCGTCACCTCTGGCCCGGGAGCCGAACACCCTGAAGTCGACCAGATCGGTTTGTCCGGCCAGCTGGGGTTTAAGCTCCCTGGCGATTTTCAGGTCAGTCCCGTTCATAATCGCTAAACATACAGTATTCCCGTCGGCTTTTCCACGCAGATCGTCCCGTTGCATGTGTCGATGGCTGGGGGCGGGGGCGCAGCCCCCGGAGGCTGATCGTTACATCAGCCGGCACAACTGCGCGCAGGCAATCCCCAGCCAGGTTCCGACAATATTCCCCAGGATGGCCAACAGCAGGCCGACAGAGGCCAGGCCCGGATGATAGACCTCGGCCACCACCGGCGCCGAGGCGGCCCCGCCGATGTTGGCCTGGCTGGCAGCGGCCACCAGGAACATGGGCGCCCTTATCAGCCGGGCGCCGATCAGCAGGACAACGGCATGAATCGCCACGATCAGCAGCCCAGCGGCAATCAGCGTCAGGCCCGAGCCGATGCTGGTCACCGAGGCCTTCGCGCCGATGGCCGTCAACACGAAATAGAGCAGGTCGTAGCCGGTCCGGGTGGCGCCGGAGCGTTCCAGCTTGCGGGCCGGGGAAAACGACAGCACCATGCCGATGAGGGACACGATCATGATCGTCCAGGTGTAGCTGGTGAGTACGTCCCTGATCTGCGGCAGCTCTCTGGCGATCAGGTGGGCCGTGCCGCTCCCCGCGCACGCTACGGCCAGGGTCAGTACGATCCCCCCCGGGGTCCGGCGGCCGCCGCAGGCCGCAAGGTGTTCCGCCGCACTCGTTCCGAGATGGTCGAGGATGGCGCGATCGGCGCGATTCCAGCGGTCGAAGGCCGGTTGCAGTCCGACCATGGCCACCAGGATCCCCATCCACAGGTACGGCACCACCGTATCCACAATCACCATAGGCGCGAAAACCCCATCCGGAACCGACAGGGCCTCCTTGACGGCAATCATGTTCGCGCTGCCGCCGGTCCAGGAGCCGGCCAGGGCGCCGAAGCCGGACCAGAACTCCTGGCCGACCAGCGGTTTGAACAGGGCAAAGGTGATCACGGTGCCAGCCACGATCCCGGCTGCACCGATGAAGAACATGGCCAGCGCCGTCGGCCCCAGCCGCAGGATGGCGCGCAGGTCCACCGGCAGCAGGAGCAGCACCAGGCTCGCCGGCAGCAGCCAGGTGGTGATCAGGCCGTACACCGGGCTTTTGGCGCTGATCAACCCGCAGGTTGCGGCCAGCATCGGCAGGAAATAGATCCAGAACACCGGCGGCAGCAGGGTGAAGCAGCGCCTGGTGCGCTCATGGCGGGACAGCCACAGCACCAGGGTTTCGATGCCGGCCAGCACCAGGACGATGAGCAGGGGATGGGAAATCACGGGATGAGCTGGGGGCGGTCAGCCCCCCAGCTTCTGCTTCAGCAGCTCATTCACCAGGGCCGGATTCGCCTTCCCCTTGCTGGCCTTCATCACCTGGCCGACGAAGAAGCCGAACACCTTCTCCTGGCCGCCGCGGTACTGTTCGACCTGGGTTGGACTGGCGGCGAGCACCTCAAGGACAATCCGCTCGATGGCGCTGCTGTCGGAAACCTGCACCAGTCCCTGTTCCTCGACGATCCGTGCCGGCTCCTGGCCGCTCGCCCACATCTCGTCGAAGACGATCTTGGCGATCTTGCCCGAGATCGTCCCCGCCTCGATCAGCCTCAGCAGGTCGGTCAGGAGCTGAGGCGTCACCGGGCACTGGACAATGCTCAGCCCGCCGTCGTTGAGCTTGCGGGTCAGCTCTCCCATCACCCAGTTGGCGACCGACTTGGCCTGGGTTGGCAGCAGGGCCACGCAGGCCTCGAAATAATCGGCCAAGGGACGCTCGGCAGTGAGCACTTCGGCATCGTAGGCGCTCAACCCCCACACCTGCTGATAGCGCTGGCGGCGCGCCTCAGGGAGTTCGGGTATCTCTGCCCGCTCCGCGGCGATCCATGCTTCGTCGATCTCCAGCGGCACCAGGTCGGGGTCGGGAAAGTAGCGGTAGTCGTGGGCTTCTTCCTTGCCGCGCATGGAGCGGGTCATGCC
>JBFYXI010000129.1:0-24467 GCA_041310635.1 Desulfuromonadaceae bacterium
ACCAGCCGCCGCAGCTCGGTTTCGCCCTGTCCCTGGCGCAAGGCCCGGGGGGGCGGTTCTTGCAGCAGTTGGTCCCAGCCGGGAAAGCCGCCGGGCAGCGGCTGCCGGGCGGTGGCCGCCACGCCGCGCGGCCGGCCGAGGCGGATCATGGCCCGGTCGGCCATCTCGGCGGCCATCGCCCGGTAGGTGGTATATTTGCCGCCGCCGATGGCGAGCAGGCCGTCCGGCGTCTCGAAGATGGCATGCTCGCGGGAAACGCTGCTGGCTTGGCCGGCTCGCCCGGCGAGCAGCGGGCGGATGCCGGCAAAGGTGCTGACCACGTCGCTGCCGGTCAATTGGCTGTTCGGCAGATAGCGGGCGGCTTCCACGAGCAGGTAGCTGATCTCCTCGGTACTGACGGTTGCCTCTTCCGGCGGATTGCGGTCATCGAGGTCGGTGGTGCCGATCAGCGACAGCTCCCCCCAGGGGATGATGAAGAACATCCGTCCATCTCCCCCGGCGCTCAGGTAAAGCGCTTCCTCGCCGCCGGCCAGGCGCGGCACCAGCAGGTGCGAGCCGCGGGTCGGACGAAGGCGCGGCGCCCACCCTTCACTGAGGGCCCCGACCCGGTCGAGCCAGGGACCGGTGGCATTGATCACCAGTCGTGCTTCGACCTCAAGGGCGTCGCCGCTTTCGCGGTCGACCACGAGGGCGCCGGCAATCCGGCCATTGCGCCGGCACAGGCCGGTGACCTGGGCGTAATTGACGGTCACCGCACCGGCCTCCCGGGCGGCGATGACGTTTTCCAGGCAGAGCCGGGCATCGTCCATGCGACAGTCCCAGTAAAGTGCCGCCCCGGCCAAGCCCCGTGGATCGAGCAGCGGCTGGCGGGTCCTGGCGGCGCTGGCGGTGAGCATGCGGTGCGGGTGGGTATTGCGCAGCAGGGCCAGCAGGTCGTAAAGCAGCATTCCGGCATGGACCAGGGTCCGGGAAGGGCGAATGTGCCGGTAGAGGGGGATCAGCAGCGGCTGCGGGCGCACCAGGTGCGGGGCGATTTGCTGCAGGGTGCGCCGCTCGCGGCACGCCTCGAAGACCAGGCCGAAGTTGAGTTGCTGCAGATAGCGCAGACCGCCATGGATCAGCTTGGTCGAGCGTGACGAAGTGCCGGCGGCAAAATCATCCTGATCGACCAGGGCGACGGTGATCCCGCGCAGGGCCAGGTCACGGGCGATCCCGGCGCCGGTGATGCCGCCGCCGATGACCAGAACGTCAAAGCGCTCGGCGCCCAGGCGTGAAAATTCGCGGGGCTTGGGAGGGATGGCGGGAACCGTTGGCATGGCCGCATGCTACTCCGTTCGGCGGCGGTCTGGCAACGGCCAAGAGCCGGTGGACCTGACCCGGTACGGCCAATTCCTGGCCGGGTGCGCTAACAGGGGAACCTGTTCAACGGATGCCGATGCGGGCGAGGACTCTGCCCAGCGACCGGTTGATAATGTGGTCGCGCGGCAGGGAGGTGAAGATCGGCGGCTGGCGCAGGCCGAGACGGTGAAGCTCGTCGATGATCGGTTGGTAGCGCTGTGCTTTGAGTCCCCGGCGGAAGGCCGCGATCGCCTGGGTTTTCTGGTTCGCCAGCAGGTGGATGCGGCCAAGGTGGTAGTAGTGGCGCGGATCGGCCGGTGCCGCGCCGATGGCATCCCGGCAGAGGGAGAAGGCCTTCTGGTACTGGCGCCGCTCCTTGGCGAGACAATAAGCCAGCGCCGAATGGATGGCCGGGCTGGGGCTCAGGCGGGCGGCCGTTTCGAAATGCATCAGGGCGACCAGCGTCTCGCCGCGGGAGAGGGCCTTTTCCCCCTGGTCCATATGGGTGTAATAATCGTCTTGCATGAACGTACCCTCCTGACTGTCTAGAGCATAACGGCACGCCGCATTCTCGACAAGTGGTTTGAGGGCGCAACTCCTGCCCTGGCTTTTCACATGCCCTGGCTTTTCAGTTGCCAGGCGACTTGAGTAAATGCTAACTTAATCGGCTGGTTATGCCTTGTCCGGCCGGTTGGTCCGCAGTCGCCGGGCGCTTCCGGATCTTCGCCTGCCTTGTGAGGTCAACGGTATGAAGCTACGCGCCAAAACCTTTCTTTCGCTGCTCTGCGTGGCGATCCTGCCGCTGTTGACCGCCCTGTGGATCTCCGCGTGGGTGGCGGAAAGCGAGCTGGCCGGCAGCGCGCATCGGCTGAATGCCTCCGTCGCCGGCGGCGAAGAGCGTGAGGCGGCGCTCACCCTGGATGCCCGCGAGGTCGCTGCCGCCAGGGAACGGATCCGGCTGAAGCTGGCCGGAGCCGGCCTGGCGCTGGCCCTGCTGGCCGCGCTGGCTTCGCTGCTGCTGGCCACCGGCAGCGTGCGGCCGCTGCGCGAGATGGCCGGCAACCTGCGGGAGATTGCCGATGGCGGCGGCGATTTGAGCCGGGAGCTGCCGGTGCGCACGCGTGACGAGATCGGCGAGCTGGCCACCAGCTTCAATCGTTTCCTGGTGCGCCAGCGCGAGATGATCGGGCGCCTGCATGCCGTTATCGGTGAACTGGGACAGGCGGCCGAGCGGATTCGCAGTTCCTCTCACGAAGTCATGGAAGGGGCCGTGGCCCAATCGCAGATCCTGGAAGTAAGTTCGCGGACCATCGAGGGGATCGACGAAGCGGTTGGCGGCATTGCCGACAGCACCGGATCCCTGGTCGGCTCCGTCGAGGATATCTCGTCGGCGACCCTCGAACTGGGGGCAACCATCGAGGAGCTTGCCACCCAGATGGAGAAACTGCTGGGTACGGCCGAGGAGATTTCCGGGGCCATCAGGCAGATGTCGGTCTCCAGTCAGGAAATCACTGAGAATGTCGCAGTCCTTTCTTCCACCGCCGAGGTGACGGTTGCCTCGATGCTGCAGATGGATGCCTCGATCAAGGAGATCGAGGGCAATGCCGCGCTGACCAGCCAGTTGGCCAATGCCGCCGCCACCGATGCCCGGCGCGGCAAGGGGGCCGTGGAAGAAACCCTTTGCGGCATCGTGGCGATTCGCGAAACCGTCGACCGGGCCGGCGAGGCAATCATGGAGCTTGGCCGTCAGTCGAGCGCGATCGGCAAAATTCTCACGGTGATCGATGACGTGGCCGACCAGACCAGCCTGCTGGCCCTGAATGCGGCGATTATCGCCGCCCAGGCCGGCGAGCATGGCCGCGGTTTTGCCGTGGTTGCCGATGAGATCCGCGAGCTGGCCGAACGGACCGCGGTATCGACCCGTGAGATCGGCGCGATTATCGGCAACCTCCAGGAGGGCACCCAGGAAGCCGTGCTCGCCATGCAAGAGGGGAGCGAGCGGGTACACCGTGAGGTCGAGCGTTCCCGGGCGGCCGGCGATGCCCTGGAGCAGATCCGTGCCAGCACTCTCAAGGCGATGGATCAGGTCAACGGCATCGTGCGTGCTACTCAGGAGCAGGCGCACGGCAGCCGCCAGGTGACCGACTTGATCAACCAGGTGGCGGCGATGCTCGAACAGATTGCCAAGGCGGTCGCCGAGCAGTCCCAGGGGGCGCGGCAATTGGCCGCGGGGGCCGAAATCATGCGGGATATCGCTGCCCATGGCCGGCAGGGCACCGGCGAGCAGGCCATGGGAAGCCGGCAGATAAACGAGAATATGCTGAAAATGCAGCAGATGATCGGTCGCATCGATACGGCGACGCGCGAACTGACCCAGCGCAGCCGCCAGATGGTCGAGGGGGTGGGCAGCGTGCACCAGGTGGCCGAGAACAACGCCAGCCGCACTGCCGAGCTCGACCAGGTGGTCGAAACCCTCGCCCGTTTGACCGAGACGCTGCAGAAGGAGGTCGGGGCCTTCAGGGTATGAGCGCGGACGGCCTGACCCTGACCATTCTCGGTTCGGGCACCAGCACCGGCGTGCCCGTGCCTGGCTGTCGCTGCAGCGTGTGCCTTTCGGAGGCGGCCGAAAACCGCCGCACCCGCTGCAGTGCTCTGCTCCGCTGGAGCGGGCGCAGCATCCTGATCGATACGGCGACCGACTTCCGCCAGCAGGCTTTGCGCGAAGGGCTTGACCGGATCGACGCGGTGTTGTTCAGCCATACCCATGCCGACCACCTGCACGGCATCGACGACCTGCGGACCCTGACCCGCAGGGGGGAAGCGATCCCGGTATACGGTTCGGCGGAGGCGGTGGCGACAATCCGCCACGTCTTCGCCTATATCTTCATGGACGAGAGCGAATCGGGTTTTCGCCCGCGCCTGGCGCTGCAAGCGGTGGACGGCCCCTTTCCGCTCTTCGGCCGGGCCGTGGTGCCGGTGCCGCTGCAGCACGGCCCGGGCAGGGCCCTCGGTTACCGGATTGGCGGCCTGGCCTACCTCACCGACTGCAGCGCCGTGCCGGAGACGTCGCTGCCGCTGCTGGCGGGGGTGGAGTTGCTGGTTCTCGACGCCCTGCGCTTCACGGCACATCCCTCGCACCTCACGGTGGCCGAAGCGCTTGCCGTGGCACAGCGGGTCGGTGCGCGGCGCACCGTGCTTACCCACCTCGGCCACGAGATCGACTATCCCCTGCATGCGCCGGGACTTCCCGCCGGCGTGGAATTCGCGTACGATGGGCTGACTTTGACTTTGCCGTTCCCGGTTTGAACGGGCGCGCTCGAGGCGGTGAAGGAACATGCACCAGGAAATTCGGCTGCACGGCCACCTTGACGACAGCATCGAATATTTCGCCGTGATGGCCGCGCGCGATGCCTACAACCGTTATTTTTTTGAAACGGACAGCGCCGGCCTGCGCTTTTTCTCGCCCGGCAACGAGGTCGTGCTCGGCCTGGAACAGCTCAGCCACCGTGGCAACGGCGGCTCGTTCTGTGAATACATGTTCGACGTCGATCAGCCGCTGGCCGATCTGGCCAAGCCCGAAGTCCGCAATCGGTTGATCCTCTACGGCGCTTTCTATCGGGATGATAGTCACCTCGAGTTCACCGGGCAGACCGAAGGGCAGAGCAGTTACGAGCGGATTTTCTTCGAGGGGAACGCCCTCTACAACTACTACTTCTTCCTGACCGGGTCGGTGGCCGGCTCACTGCGCGATCAGCAGGAGAGCATCGCCCGTCTGCTCGGCAAGACGCTCAAACGCTCCAGTCACGTCGGGCTTGGTGACGATATCGAACTGCTTGACGAAATCGTCAGCCTGCTCGGCCATCGCAGTTCCCTCTATCTGATCAAGCTGATCCACAAGCGGCACAAGGCCTACTTCGATGCCTTCAGGGCCCTGTACTCCTCCTGCAAGTCGATTGCCGAGGAGGACTTCCAGCGCCTGCAGGGGCTGGCGGAGAGTTTGCGCATCGACCGCTACCAGCAGGAGCGGATTCGCATCGACGTGATGTACCGGCATCCCGACAATCAGCGCATCGTCGACGAGTACAAGAACATCCTGATCGACTGCAACCGCAAGGGGAGCATCAATCCGCTGGAAAATGCCCGATTGACCCGGCTGAAGACCCTTTCGGTGCGCAACAAGATCCCTGCGGCGCTCTTTTATACGCTCGACGAAATGCTCAAGCCCGAGCAGCTGATCGATCTCGGCGAGCAGGACTACCTGGCCGAAACCCGGCAGGTGCTCGAGGGGATTTTTCTGGCCGAGGCGCAGATCGACGCCAGCATCACCGCCGAGGACATGAGACTGTTGCTCCACGCCAAGCGCCAGGCACGCGAAAACCACGATCACACCTTCGAGCAGATTCTGCTCGATACCGGGCGGGCGTGCGACGAGAAGATTCACGAGGGGGGCGATCTCGCCCTGCTCGAGCACTTCTCCTACGTAGTCACCTACTTCGACCGTTACGATACCACCTATGCCACGATCAACGAACTGGTGTTCATGGACAACGCCCGCTGCAGCGAAGAGAAGCTCCGCAGCCTGCTCGGCAACAAGAAGGCCTTCGACGAACTCGACCCGACCCTCTGGAAGAAGCTGTTCTTCGAACCGGTTTTCGAGAACAAGTACCTCGGCCGGTTCGGGCGCAAGAAGGCCCACAGCCTGGCCCGGGGGCTCAAGGCCATCGAGGACGGACTGCTCACCGTGCCGGATCTGGTCGGGCAGTTGCGGGAGATCGAAGCCCAAGGGCGATTTTGCACAGTGCTGCTGGAACACGTCAAGGAGCGGATCCGCAACTTTTACTCACGCTATAACACCCGCGCGGAACAGGAGGCCCTGTCCCGGGAGGTCACCGAAGAGTTGCGCCACAAGGGGCTGCTCGTCGGCGACCTGACGCCGGCGCTGTTCCGCGAGGTGGTGGTCAACATCAAAAAAGAAGCCGTCTACCTGCACAATCTTCTGCCCAAGATCGTTGCCGAGCGCAACGTCGCCCTGCGCGAGGATTTCCTCGACAACAGCGGCCTCGACCGTTTCTATGTCGAAGAGTTGGAGCGCGAGTACTTCGAGCTCAACAGCCTCGACCTGGAAGATCTCTACCTGATCCGCAAGGGGTTCGCCGCCTGAGCCGCGGTGCCTGCCGATTGTCCTTGCCATGCCGCCCGCCGCCCTAGCCAGGATCCGCAACCTCGGCATCATCTCACATATCGATGCCGGCAAGACCACGGTCTCAGAGCGGATCCTGTTCTATGCCGGGGAGATTCACAGACTCGGCGAAGTCCACTATGGCCAGGCCACCATGGACTGGATGGACCAGGAGCAGGAGCGCGGTATCACCATCACCGCCACTGCCACAACCTGCCGCTGGCGCGACGTTACGATCAACCTGATCGATACCCCGGGACATATCGACTTCACCATCGAGGTGGAGCGTTCCCTGCGCGTGCTGGATGGCGCTTTGGCAATCTTCAGCGCCGTCGAGGGAGTGCAGCCGCAAAGCGAATCGGTCTGGCGCCAGGCCAATCGCTACCGGGTGCCGCGAATCTGCCTGATCAACAAGATGGACCGGGTCGGTGCCGACTACCGCCGGGTCCTCGAGCAGATGGCGCGCGCCCTCGGCGCACGCCCGGTGCTGATGCAGCTGCCGTACGGCGAAGAGGGGGCGTTCGGTGGCGTGATCGATCTGCTGACGGAGCGGTTGCTGACCTTTGCCGATACCGATCTCGGCACGACGGTTGCCAGTTCGCCGATTCCGGCCACTCTGGCGGCAGCTGCGGCGACGGCCCGGGAACAGCTGCTGGAGACGGCGGCGGACTGGGACGACGAGCTGCTGGCCGATCTGCTCGAAGGGCGCAGCGTGACATCTGCCCGCGTCCTCGCCGCCCTGCGCCAGGGGGTGCTCGCCTGTGCGCTGTTCCCGGTGTTCCTCGGGGCGGCCCTGCGCAACAAGGGGATTCAACCGATCCTAGATGCGATTGCCGATCTGCTGCCGTCGCCCATCGATCTGCCGCCGGTCGTCGCCACCCGCCCCGGTGGCCAGGGGGGCGAGCAACTCCCCTGCGATGTCGCTGGTCCCCTCTGTGCACTGGCCTTCAAGGTTCAGGCCGACGAGGGGCGCAAGCTCACCTACCTGCGGATCTACTCGGGACGGCTGCAGGCCGGCGAACTGGTGAGCAACGCCACCCGCGGCGGCAGCGAGCGGGTGGCGCGGCTGTTTCGCATGCATGCCCACAAGCGCGAGCGGATCGACGAGGCCGGCGCCGGTGACATCGTCGCCGCCGCCGGTTTGAAGGAGGTGTTGACCGGCGACACGCTCTGCGCCCCCGAGCGGCCGCTGCTCCTTGCCGGCTTGACCGTTCCCGAGCCGGTCGTCTCCCTGGCGGTCGAGCCGAGGCGGGTTCAGGACCGTGACCGGTTGCTGGCCTCCCTGGAGAAGCTGCTCTGGGAAGATCCGACCGTCCGTCTCAAGGAAGATGCGGAAACCGGCCAGACCGTGCTGACCGGGATGGGAGAGCTGCACCTCGAAGTGCTGCTGACCCGCCTGCTGCGCGAGTTCGGGGTCGAGGTCAATGCCGGCCGGCCACAGGTTGTGTTCCGCGAAACCGTCACGCGCGAAGTGCGGCACCACGAGCTGTTCGAGCGGGAACTGGAGGGCCGCGCCCAGTGCGGCGAAGTGACCCTGCAGCTGACACCGCTGGCACGGGGGGAGGGGGTGCGGGTCAAGGTGCCCGGCCCGGAAAGTGGCGCGCCGGAAGAATTGTTGGCCATCCTTGCCGAAACCTTGCAGCAGGGGGTGCTGGTCGGGCCGCTGGCTGGCTATCCGCTGGTCGATCTGGCGGTTGCGGTGGCGGCGGTGCCTTACGTGGCCGGCCACACCACCGTGGTCGGGGTGCGCGCCGCTGCCCAGCGCGGCCTGGTCATGGCCGTGCGTGCGGCGGCGCCGACACTGCTCGAACCGATCGTGACGGTGGAGGTGACCAGCCCGCCCGAGTGTTCCGGACGGGTGCTGGGCGGGTTGCAGCAGAAGCGCGGACGGGTCGAGGGAATGACGGCGGGAGAGGGTTTCGAGGTCATCCGTGCCGGCGTGCCGCTGGCCGAGATGTTCGGCTACATGACGGAACTGCGCAGCATCTCCCAGGGGCGCGGTACCTTCACCATGGCGTTCAGCCATTACGAGCAGGCCCCGCCGGCCACTTTGGCGCGGTTCGGGCTGACCTGATCCGGCCACCTGCCGATCAGGTGGCCATTCCTTTCGGTTCGCAGGAGCTGAACTCGAGGCCGATCAGGGTAACGTCATCCTTGGGCGGGACGCTGCCGGCGTACCGTCGCTGTGCGTTCAGGGCTGCCCGGCAGGCCAGGTCGATGGACTGGCTGCGGCAGGCATTGAGCTCCGTGATCAGGCGCGCTTCACCGAACAGATGCCCTCCGCCGTCGGGCTGCTCGATCAGACCGTCGGTGTATACGTAGAGGCGATCCCCCTCCTGCAGTTGACACTCCCCGTCCGCAAAGCTGTCTCCCTGTCCCACGCCGATGATCGGCCCGCCGTGGTCGAGCCGCGCCAGGGACCCGTCGCCGCGCAGCAGCAGCGGGGGCGGGTGGCCGGCACTGGCGTAGCGCAACAGCCCGGTCAGCGGATTCAGCAGCAGGTAGGTGATGGTGAAGAATTCGTCAAACCGCTCGAAGGGGTACTCGCGGTCAAGCGCCGCCAGCACTTCGTGCGGCGGGGTGATCCGATAGAACGGCCGGTGGCCGATGGGGCGCTTGAGAAGCCGGCCGGTGGTCGGCGACAGGCTCTGGTGAACGGCGACGCTGACCATGGCCGAGGCGAGTCCATGGCCGCTGACGTCGAGCAGGTAGGCCATGATGGTATGTTCGTCAAGGGCCGCGACATTGAACAGGTCGCCGCCGACCTTTTTGCAGGGGGCGAACTGCCAGGCGAAGTGGAGCTGGTGATAGGCCGGCGGGCTGCGGGGAATCAGGCTGCGCTGGATGTTGGCCGCCGACTGCAGGGCCTCGGCGAGCTCGCGTTCACGCTCCTGCAACTGGGCTTGCACCTCCAGCAACTGCTGCTGCAGGGTGCGGATGGTCGGTCGTCGGCTTTTGACCATGGGTGCCCGTTTCCTTGTCTGGTTGCCGCTGCCGTCAAGTATTCATCATAGACGGCCGGCTGGCAAGCGGATCATCATTTGACGGATGGCGCCGATCGGTCTATGCTTCACTGAGTAATAAAACTACACAGGACATGGGCTGATGGACATCTTTTCCCCGCGCGTCGATGAGTTGATTGCCAAAATCCGCGGTTTCGGCAAGGAAAACCAGGCCGACATTCTGCATGCTCTCGGCGAAGCAGTGCCGCTGATCAGCCGGCAGAGCCGCTGCCGGCTCTATCTGGAAGATCTGACCACCGGTACCCTCAATTGCGTGCTGGCCACCGGCCGACAGGCGGCGGCGGTGCGCGAGTACGCCTTTCCGCTCACCGACCCGGACTTTCTGGTATCGCGGGTCTTCATCTCCCAGGAAAGCGCCGAGTTCGAAAACCCGGCGGAGCTCCCCCGGCAGGGGCGGGAAGTGGCGGAGCGCTTCTCCATCCAGTCCTCTTACCAGTTGCCGTTGCTGCAGCGCGAGCGGGCAGTCGGCGTGCTGTGCATCGATGGCAGTCGTCACGGGCAGCTGCCCGACCCGCCCCGGCGCCGGGCCCTGAAACGCTTCCTCGCCGAGGTGGTACCGGTGCTCGATCAGGCACGCAAACATCACCAGCAGCTGGTCTTGGCCCGCCACATCGACGAGGCGAAGAAGACCGAAGCCGCCCGCACCATGGTGCGCTCGGCGGTGCGGCTGATCGACCGCCTGTCGCTGGCTTCGGTGCTGGTGCCGACCCACTCCGGCCAGGGACTCGAGGTCCTCGCCGCCTATGCGGAGGATCGCAAGGTTCAGCAACTCTACGAGCAGGAAGGGCTGGTCGACCTGGAAGCCGGCCGCTCCCTGCTCTCCCGCTTCATCCGCAGCGACGGCGTCATCGTCGACGACACCCTGCTCGCTCCGCTCTACATTCCGGACTTGCGTGCCGAAGTGCTGCAGAAGCGGTTTCTCACCGAGGCGATCGGTCTGACTTCGCTGTACGTGGTGCCGCGCTACGATCCGGCCACTCGACGGGTCATCTGTCTGGTCAACTACTTCACACGCGAATGCTACGAGTTCAACGAGTTCGAGCGCGGCCTGCTCGAGGCGCACGCCGAGATGGCCCAGCGGGTGATCCAGGAAATCGGCGACGAGCACGTCGAGATCCAAGTGCTGTCGGAGATCAACGACCTGCTTCAGGAGCGCTTCGAAGGGGTCAAGCCGTTTCTCAACCGGGTGCTGGCCAAGGCCACCGAGCTGATCGGTGCCGATACCGGCAGCATCGCCCTGCTGCAGGAACGCGACGGTGAGCCGTGGCTGCTGGTCGAGGAAGCCGACGGCACCCTGGTTGGCGCCAAGAGCAAGGAGTGGTTGAAAAAGAATATCCCGCCGATCCGGGTCGGCGGCCCGGAATTGCCGCGCCAACAGCGCAGTCTCTCCGGCTACGCCGCCTTCATGCGGCAGCCCTGCGTGGTGCCTGACACCCTCGCCGAGGTCGCCGGCGCCGGCTATTATCTCCTGGTCACCGAAGCGATCCGCAGCGAGATTGCCGTGCCGGTCTGCGTCGAGGAGCAGGTGCTGGCGGTGGTCTGCCTGAGCAGCCAGACACCGCGCTACTTTAGCGAAGAGCACCAGCGCATCCTGCAGATCATCGTCCAGATGATTGCCCGCCACCTGGCCGGCATGCTGCAGATTGAGCGGTTGACCGGCGAAGTGCAGCGGTTGCGTACCGACGTCACTTACCGCGACCCGAAGATCTCCTCCTACCGGCTCGGCAACGTCATCGGCAATTCGCCGAAAGCCCGCGAGATCGTGGCGACCATCGAGACCATCACGCCACCGCTGTTCAACCGCATCGTCATGTGGCCTCGCGCCGACCAGCGCGAGGCCGCCCTCGGGCTCCCCACCATTTTGATCACCGGTGAGACCGGCAGCGGCAAGGAGTTCCTTTTCAACAACATCTACTCGCGCCTCAACGAAATGTTTCGCGAGCAGACCGGTACCCACGCCGAGCTGCCGGTCACCAAGAGCAATATCGCCGCCTACAGCGGGGAACTGACCTACTCCGAACTGTTCGGCCACAAGCGTGGCGCCTTTACCGGCGCACACCTCGACCGCCGCGGCATCCTCGAGGAAGCCAACGGCGGGGTGGTGTTCCTCGACGAAATCGGCGATGCCGATCCGAAAACCCAGGTGCAGCTGCTGCGTTTTCTCGACAACGGCGGCTTCGTGCGGCTGGGTGAAAACCAGACCCGCTACGCGCGTTTGCTGCTGATTGCCGCCACCAATCGCGATCTCCGCCGCCTGATCCAGGAAGGGCGGTTTCGTGAAGACCTGTTCCATCGCCTGTCGGAACTGACCATCGACGTGCCGTCGCTCAACGACCGGCGCGAGGACATCCCCGACCTGGCGGTGCACTTCCTCGGCCAGCTGTACCGCATCTACCGGCGCGCCAGCGAACCGGCCGACCAGGTGCCGAACATCAGCCGCGAAGCGCAGGAACTGCTGGCCGGTCACGATTACACCGGCAACATCCGCGAACTTCGCTCGATTCTGCTGCGGGCCCTGCTGTTCCGCCGCGGCCGGGCATTGACGATCGAGGATGTGCGCCGCGCCATGACCGGCGTTGGCAGCTCCCCCTCCCCGCTGCCGTTGTTCGCCGCCGCCACCCCCCAGGAACAGCGCCTGCTCAATGCCCTGCGGGCCGGCGAAGGGGATTTCTGGACGCTGGTTCACCAGCCGTTCACCGACAAGCAGCTGACCAAGGACACGGTGCGTGCCCTGGTGGCCGCGGTGCGCCGCGGCGGGGCGCGCAGCATGCCGGAGATTGCCGTCACCCTCAAGGTCTGCGATCCGCGCAGCAACGACCCCGAAGAGCAGCGCCGATTCTTCAAGTTCAAGAATTTTCTCTACAAGACCGTGCGGGTGTAATCTCCCTGCCCGCGCGTCTTTCAGTTTATCCTGGGGGAGGAAGAACCGGTTTGGTGTCATGGATAAAACCCATGGGCCAGCGGCATCGCCGCTGGCCCATTTTTTGCTAAAAACAGAGTGCCTCTTATGAGATAATTACCCCACGAATCCGCTCCCGGGAGCCCGCATGCTCGACAGCCGAACGATCATCGACAGCCTCAGCGACGGCTTGTATACCGTCAACCGCGAAGGGCGGATCACCTACTGGAATCGGGCTGCCGAAGCCATCACCGGCTATCGTGCCGAGGATGTCCAGGGGCTGCCCTGTCATGAGGGGCCCCTCAAGCATGTCGACAGCAAAGGGCGAGACCTCTGCAGTCAGGCGTGCCCCCTGATCTCGGCGATAGAGCATGGGCGGAGGCATGAGGCGGACGTCTTCCTCCACCACAAGGAGGGGCATCGCGTGCCGGTGCGGATGAAGGTGTCGCCCCTCCGCGATGTCCGGGGACGCGTGGTCGGCGCCGTCGAGCTGTTCTCGGACAACACCGAGCAGATGCTGGCTCTAGAACGGCTGGCCGAGCTCGAGGAGGTGGCGCTGCTCGATCCGCTGACCGGTCTTGCCAACAAAACCTACCTGGAGATCCAGTCGCAGCGGTACCTGCGCGAGATGGTTCGGCAACCGCTGGCTATCGGCGTGCTGGTTATCGAAATCGACGGCTTCGAGACGTTGTGCCGGCCGTTCAATACTTCAGCCAGGAACCGGTTGTTGCAGGTCGTGGCGGAGACCATCCGCAGCAACTGCCGCCCCCTTGACCTGTTCGGGCATGTCGATGATGGCTGTTTCGTCGGGTTGCTTCACGAGGTGAGCGGCAACCGGCTTTATGCCGTCGCCAGAAAACAGCAGGTACTTATTGAAAAAAGTCATTTTTTCACGGGGGATCAGATTGTCAGCGTGACGGTCTCAATCGGCGGGACCATGCTGCGCAAAGATGATACCTTGCAGAGCGCTGTTGCCCGCTGTGAAAGGCAACTGGTCCCGGCGGGGAGTGCGGAGCAGGTTCAGCACATCGCCGTTGACTCGCTCTTCGAGGCCTAGTTGCGAACGGCGGCTACAGCAACCCCTGCTGGCGCAGGTCTTTGGTAACTGCCTCGATAAAATCGGCAATTTGCTTTTGCATGTCGGCCTTCATCACGGTGTCAAGTTGTGCTGACCAGATCAGATCTCCGGACTTGACCTCGTAGAGATTGGCCTCGATGGTTGCGATCTGCAGTTGGGTGACCATCGGTGGTTCGTAGATGGTGTCGTAGCTGCGGTCGTAGTAACTCCCCCAATGATGGTAGTAAGGATCCGGCGTGTAGGGGTGGGGATAGTTGTAGTAGGGTCCGCCGCCGTAGGTGGTGACCCGCCCCGGCGTGATGACTTCCTCGGTGCGCTTGCTGACGATGCGGGTCATCAGCACGCTGTCGGCGCCAGTTTTGGTGACCTGCGCGGCCAGCGTTTCCATGCTGGCGCTGTGCGGATCCGCCAGATCCTTGTAGCTGGGCATGCCGACGACCCCGTAGCTCTCCAGCGTCCGACGGAACTCGTCCTCGAAAATGCGCCGGTTGGTCTCCTGTTTGGCGATGCCGACGATATAGATTTTGCGGATGGCCCCGGTGTAATCCGGATTTTTCCACGAACCGACCACCGTCGTGGTCGAGCAGGCGCTGCCCAACAGCAGCAGTCCTGCCGCAACCGTCAGTCCGGCAAATGTGCGCAACATAACCGCCGCCTTTCGTCGGGCCCAAGCAGGGGGATCCGCATGCGGGCTACTTGCTCTGGGTGATCATGTAAGTTACGGCGCTGGCCACTTCGACATCACTCAAGGCGCTGTTGCCGCCACGTGCCGGCATGAAGCCGGCCGGTCCCTGGTAGCCTTTGATGGCCCGCTCGGTCAGGCTTTTCTCCCCCTGTTTCAGTCGTGGCGCCCATGCGGCCTGGTCACCGACCCTAGGGGCACCGGCTACCCCGGTCGCATGGCAGGGGGCGCAGAAGTTCATGTAGATCCCCTGTCCCTTGGCAGCATCGGCCGCGACTACAGGACTAACCAAAATCAGCATGAGGCTCAGAGTTGCGGCAGCAAAACCTAGAGTTTTCATTGGATCTCCTCCAGAGTCGTTGATGGAATTGATTTTAACAGAGAGTACCGGCTGCACCAATAGGGAAGGGGCCGGTATTTCCCAGCCCCTTCAGCAATCATTATGAAATTTCAAAAGCAACTGGCGCCAGTCAATGGCGGGGCCTGTTCTGCCGGGGCGAATGACACTGGCGACATGCAGCCGAATACGATTTTCCGCACTGTTTGCAATTCTGCATTCGAGCCTCCCCAATTTGACCCCAATATCTTGTGGCTTATTGCGAGAAAAGCACCATGGGAGGTATGTTACCTGCCGCGGCAGAACGATGCAAGAAAAATTTTAATCCTCGAGAGCTCACCCGCCCATGCCGTACATGGCGCGGTACTCCTCTTCAATCACCTCAAGATGATGATGGGTGGAACTGGCATTGGCGAGGTAGACGCGGGCCACCTCGGGATCACTGATCCGGGCTGCCATCTCCCGTAGTTCCTTCTCCAGGGACTCTTCCTGCTCGATGGCGAGTTCCAGGGCCTTGCGCTCGTCGAAGTCCTGCCCCAGGAGCCGCTGCAGCAGCTTCCACCAGGTGGAGCTGGTATCGGGGGGGGTTTTCATGAAGGCCTCGAAAGACGGGATGTCCTGCCCCGTGTAGATGCGGTAGAAGGACTCCGCATGCTGGTATTCTTCGCGAGCCAGCAGTTCGAAAGTGGCAGCGGCTTTCTCGTCGGCCATCCGCTCGGCACCATAGCGGTAGTAATCCATGGCGTCTTTTTCCGTCTGCATGGATGCCCTGATCGCCTGCTGCAATTCAATCTTGTCCATGGTGTGACGACCTCCCGGGAAAATAGTTTGCCGCCAGGGCAAGCGGGCCATTCATAGCATATTTTCCGGGTCAGGTCTTGTTTTTTCGTATGCCCGCCTATGCTGGCCGGCACGTTTCCGGGCGGTGCGCTTATCAGACAAAATTAGTGTTGTTTGTCGATAGCCAGTGGCAGTAAAGTCGCCCTGCCAGCATGTGGCGGTATCCGTTTGCCGAGGTGTTGCTGGCGGGTGACAGGCGGCTATCAAGGCTGGAGGGAGGGTTCAGATGCGTATTTTTCTTTTGCTGTGGTTCTGTCTGCTGACGGTGGCCCCGCAAGGGCTTGCGGCACCGGTGGTGCTGTTCGATGAAGGGCACAGTCAGGCATTTCATGTGGGTGGCAATCGACCTCTCGATCTGTCCTTGCTGGCCGAGCGGTTTGTCGCGGCGGGCTTCGAAGTGCGCACCACGACTGGTCAGCTTGATGCCGAACGACTGGGTGGCGTGACGGCATTGGTTATCTCGGGTGCGTTCCAGCCCTTGTCTGTCGAAGAATTGACAGCGGTCCACGCCTTTCTCAGCCGGGGTGGCAGCGTGGCAGTCATGCTGCACGTCGCTCCCCCCCTCGCGGGCTTGCTGGAACTCCTGAACGTTGATTACGCCAAGGGGGTCCTTCATGACCGCAGTCGTGCCCTTGGCAACAATCCGCAGCACATCCGGATCGATGGCCTGGCGGGGCACCCCCTCACCGAGGGTCTGGCAGAATTTGCCGTTTACGGCTGCTGGGCGGTGCGGGGCACCACTCCCTCGGTCGAGCCCGTCGCCTGGACCAATCCGGAGGGGTGGCTGGACCTGACGCGGGATGGCCAGCCGGGCCCCGGCGATGCTCCCGGTCCGTTTGCCGTGGCCGTGGCCGGGCACGTCGCAACCGGTCGCTACGTGGTATTTGGCGACGATGCCCTCTTTCAGAATCGCTTCCTTGATGGCAGCAACCGCCTGCTGGCTGACAATCTTGCCCGTTGGCTGTCTCAGGGCAATTCCTCACGGCAGGTGGAACCAAAATTGCATTAATGCTCTCTGTTGAGCTCTCTTGGCGGTTTTTCCGCCTTTTCACTTGATTTGACGGGAACCTATTCCGCAGAAACGCGGAGTGGCTTTGGTGTACCCTCACAAGGGGGTGCCTGGGGGAGGGTAAATGGATCATCCGATCAGCATGCTGGCAGCGCACCCGGTGGTTGCCGTCGATGCCGATACCGCGGCGATGGAAGCGCTGCGGCTGATGCGCAGCGAGCGAATCAGCCGTATCGTGGTTCTTGAAAATGCCCGGCCGGTTGGAATCTTGACGGAGCAGGATGTGGCGTTCACCGCCAATTGGCTGGTTGGCCAACCGTCCTTGCGGATTCGCGAAGTCTTGAGCAAGCCGATATTGACCGCTTCGGCGGAACTGACGGTGAGCGAGGCGTGCCAGCTCTTCCGGGAGAATGACGTACGTCACCTGGTGGTGCTCGACTCGCGGATGGAAATGGCCGGCATCCTGACGCCTACCGATCTGGCGCGGGCACTCAAAAGGACCATCTACTCGGATATCCCGGATGTGGCGGCGCTGATGTTCCGCAATGTGCTGCGCGTGCCTCCCGAGGTGTCGGCGCGGCATACCCTGGCGCTGATGGCCAGCCATGCGCTCAGCGGCGTGGTGGTGGTCGAGGATGAGCGGCCGGTGGGGGTGTTTACCGAGCACGATGCGATTCGCCTGGTTGCGGCGGGCAGCGACCTCGCCCTCCTTTCGGTAGGGGCGGTAATGACCGTTCCGGTGGTCAGCATTCTGGCCGCGGCCTCGCCGGTTCAGGCGGTCGACCTGATGCATGATCATGGCGTACGACAGTTGGTGGTAGTGAACGACCAGGGTGCGTTGGTTGGCATTCTGACCCAGACCGGATTGGGCAGGGTTCTCGAGTACCAGGAGCAAGCGCCGGTCGACCAGGTCATGAGTCTGGGCAGCGGACCCCTTCCCGAGCAAAATCTGACTCTTCATTGAGCCGGCCGCTGCGGCCATAAACACTCGAAAGCGGGGCCGGCTATCCGGCCCCGCTTTTTTTCCGATCCCTACCGTTGCGGATGACCGGTCTTCAGGGTATAACCCGGTTATCCGCCGAACCGAGGAACCGATGACGGAATTTGCCATCACCGCAGAACAGGCCCTGGCTCTGCGCGACCGGGGTGCATTGCTGGTCGATGTGCGCAGTCCGGCAGAACATGCCGCGGCGACGATTCCCGGTGCCCTCAACGTACCGATTCTCGACAATGCCGAACGAGTCGAGATCGGTACGCTCTACAGACAGGCCGGCAAATTGGCAGCGCGGCGCCGCGGGGTGGAGTTGGTGGCGCCGAAGATCCCCGTGTTGATCGAGCAGGTGACCGGCGCGCGTCGCCCAGGCTCGCCGCCGGCGGTGGTCTTTTGCTGGCGAGGGGGGATGCGCAGCCAAGCCATGGTCCAATTCCTCGAACTGGCCGGGATTCCGGCGCGGCAGCTGGCCGGCGGGCACAAAGCCTTCCGTGGCGTGGTGCGGAATTTTTTCGAATCCGGCACGTGGGGGCGGCTGGTGGTGCTGCGCGGGCTGACCGGAGTCGGCAAAACCCGCCTGTTATGCCGGCTGGCCGCCGAAGGTTACCCGGTGGTCGACCTGGAAGGACTGGCCAGCCACCGGGGCAGCGCCTTCGGTCATCTGGGCCTGCCGGTACAGCCCAGCCAGCAGATGTTCGAGGCGTTGCTCTGGGAGGCTCTGCGCCAGGTTGCGCCGGGTGGCTATGCCCTGGCTGAAGGGGAGAGCCGGCACATCGGCCGGCTGGTTCTGCCGGTGCGGGTTCATCAGGCCCTGCAGAGCGAAGTGTCAATCTGGGTGGAAGCGCCGATGGCCGCGCGGGTCGCCAACATCCTGGCCGATTACCCGGCTCGCGGTGACTTGCGTGAAGAGTTTGCCGGGCCGATCCGGACCCTGAAGGAGCGGCTCGGCCGGCAGGTTGTCGATGAGCTGACCGATCTGCTGCATGAGGGAAGATGGGACGAGCTGGTGCGCCAATTGATGGTTCGCTACTATGACCCGCTTTACCATCACACGTTTCCGGAGCGGCGCATCGAAGTGGCGATTGTCGACGAAGCAACCGGCATGGCCCGGCTAAAGGCGGCCATCGCGCAAGTGCTGAGCCAATCTCCCGATAGTGGAGCTGCCGGTCGATGAAACAGGACGCCGCCACCCCCTGCAATCCCCTGTGCGCGAAATGTCTGCGTTCGTGCAAACAGCCGGCAACGGCTCTTCTGCTTGAATGCCCGCGGTTCTTCCCGCTACCGTTCAAGGTCGAGCGACACCGCTTTGACCAGCTCAGCCTGTTCGACGAGGATTCCTAGCAGCTCGCAAGGCTTCCTGACGAAAACCCGCGGCGGCTCCTTTTGGGGCCGCCGCGGTGGCTTGCGGGGCGGGTTAGGTTTCAGGCCGCCGCCATGCGGGCGAGAAAGTCGACGATCTTGCCGGTGAACTTCTCCGGCTCCACCAGAAACGAATCGTGACCGTAGTCGGAATCGATCAGGTGGTATTCCACCGGCCGCGCCAGGCGGCGCAGAACGCCGACCAGCTCCTCGGTCTGGTAGGGAGGATAGAGCCAGTCGGAGGTAAAGGCGAACCAGAGCGACGGGCAGAGCAGGCGGTCGAGGGCATCATCGAGACTGTCGAAACCCCAGGCGACATCATACAGATCGAGGGTTTTGGCCAGGTAGAGGAAGCTGTTGGTATCGAAGCGGTCGACAAAGTTGCGGCCGTTGTATTCGAGATAGCGCTCGATCTCGAAGCGGCCGAAGAAGTCGAAAACCCCGTCGCGCACCGAGAAGCGGCGTCCAAACTTGAGATTCATCGAGACGTCGGAGAGGAACGAGATGTGGCCGACGGCCCGGGCCAGGGCGAGGCCATCCGCCGGCGGGTGTTCCGGGCGGTAGTTCCCCTTTTTCCACATCGGGTCGTTGAAGATGGCCTGGCGGGCCAACGCGTTGAGCGCGATCGCCATCGGTGAAGTGCGCCCGGTGCCGGCAATCGGGATGATCGAGGCAGTATGCTCGGGATAGTGGATCCCCCATTCCAGGGCCTGCATCGCTCCCATGCTGCCGCCGATGACGGTGAGCACCCGCTCGATGCCGAGTTGTTCGCGGAGTAATTGCTGCGCACGCACCATGTCGCGCACCATGACCACCGGAAATGTGAGGTTATAGGGTTTGCCGGTGCGGGGATTGCTGCTGGTCGGGCCGGTGGAACCGTAACAGGAGCCGATGACGTTGGAGCAGACGACAAAGTAGCGGTCGGTATCGAGCACCTTGCCAGGGCCGATCATGTCGTCCCACCAGCCTGGCTTGCGGTCGTCCAGATCATGGCGACCGGCGGCGTGGGCATCGCCGGTCCAGGCGTGGGCGACCCAGACGGTATTGGAACGCGCGGCATTGAGCTGGCCGTAGGTTTCGTAGGCCAGTGTCAGCGGGCCGAGCACCCGGCCGCTTTCCAGGCGCAGTTCGACGTCGAACTGCGCCAATTCGGTGGTGACGATGCCGACGGAACCAGTCAAGTGCCTGCCCCTAGAAAATAACCAGGCCCCTTCCCGGGGAGGAGAAGGGGCCGCGCGGATACGATGAGCTCTCGAAGCGTATCGCGGGCACCATCCTCATCTCCCCCGCCTTTGCCCCGTTGGGCTCCGGCGGGCGGGAATTAGCACCTGGCGCCCTCCTTTGCCCTGACGGACTCCGGCTGACCGGTTGCTGTGGCTTCGCAGGGCCTGTCCCTCCGCCACTCTCGATAAAGACGTGCGCTGTCGTAACAACTTAGAAACTGTAGCGAATTCCCTGCCGGGATGTCAATGGCAAAGCCGGCGGACGATAACCCGCTCAAGGAGCCAGGGCCGTTTCGAGGTCCTCCCAGAGGTCCTCGACGGCCTCGATCCCGGCCGACAGGCGCAACAGTTCGGGGCCGATCCCCAGCTCCAGCTTGAGGGCGGCGGGGAGGGCGGCATGCGACATCGACCAGCAATGGGTGAGAATCGTTTCGACCCCGCCCAGACTCGGCGCGATGATCGGCAGCCTGACCCGCCGCAGAAGCTCGGGAACTCGCGCCGGATCGCTGAGGGCGAAGGACAGCACTGCGCCGGCTCCGGTCGCCTGGGAAAAATGCCGGTCCCGGTCGGCAAAACCGGGAAGTCCGGGGTAGTGAACCGCAGCCACTGCGGGATGGCTGGCGAGTCGCTCGGCAAGCTGCGTGGCGTTGGTCTGGGCGGCGTCGAGACGGACTTTGAGGGTTTTCAGGCCGCGGGCCAGCAGAAAGCTGTCGAAGGGCGCGAGTACGGCGCCGAAGGCATTCTGGAAGTGTTTGAGGCGCCGGGCCAATTCCTGGTCGGCGGTGGTGACCAGGCCGGCCAGCAGGTCGGAGTGGCCGCCGAGGAACTTGGTGGCGCTGTGGATGACCACGTCGATGCCGAGTTCCAGGGGCCGCTGCAGCAGCGGCGTCATGAAGGTGTTGTCGAGCAGGGTCAGCAGTTGCCGTTCTTTGGCCAGGGCGGCAATGCCGCGCAGGTCGGTGATGGTGAAGCGCGGGTTGGAGGGAGTTTCCAGGAAAATGGCCCGGGTATCGGCGGTGATCGCCGCGGCGACCTTGGCAAGATCAGTGGTATCGACAAAGCTGACCGAGACCCCTTGCTGCGGCAGAACGGTGGTCAGGTAGCGCCAGGTGCCGCCATACAGATCCTCGGGGGCGATCAGATGCTCGCCGCTCTTGAGCAGAGCCAGGGCGCTGCCGACCGCAGCCATCCCCGAAGCGTAGGCAAAGCCGCGGATCCCCCCCTCGAGCAGGGCGATCGCTTCTTCTACCTGCCGGCGGCTCGGATTGCCGCTGCGAGCGTAGTCGTATTCACCCGGCTCCCCCCCGGGGTGATGATAGGTCGAGGCCTGGTAGATGGGGATTGCCGAAGCCCCGGTATGCGGGTCGCGGGCGCTGCCCTGGTGCACCAGCAGGGTGGCGGGACGGTAGGTTTTGGCGGGCATGCGGAAAATCCTTTGATAGGTCGTATAGGTCTTGTGGGTCTTATCGGGCCCATCCTCAGCTTAATGCCTGCTCCAAGTCGGCAATGATATCACAGGCGCTCTCGATTCCCACCGACAGGCGCAGCAGGCTGTCGCAGATGCCGAGCCGCCGCCGCTCGGCCTCGGGGATGTCGGCATGAGTCTGGACGTAGGGCAGGGTCATCAGTGACTCCACGCCGCCGAGGCTTTCGGCGAAGGAGATCAACCTCAGGCGCTTGAGAACCCGGCGCGCCTTTGCCGGTGAGTCGACGCGGAAGGAGAGCATGCCGCCGAAGCCCGCGGTTTGCCGCCGGGACAGCTCGTGGCCCGGGTGTTCGGCGAGGCCGGGGTAGTAGACTGCCGCTACGTGCGGGTGCTTCTGTAGCCAGCGGGCCACGTGCAGGGCGTTGGCGCAATGCCGCTCGAGTCGCAGGGAGAGAGTTTTCAGGCTGCGCAGCAGCAGCCAGCAGTCCTGCGGCGGGAGGATGCCGCCGGTGGAGTTCTGCAGGAAGTAAAGGCGTTCCCCGAGTTCCGGGGTGCGCGCCACCAGGGCACCGGCGCAGAGGTCGTTGTGGCCGCCGAAGTACTTGGTGGCCGAGTAGACCGTCACGTCGGCGCCGAATTCGAAGGGGCGCTGCAGCACCGGCGTGAGAAAGGTGTTGTCGACCAGGAACAGCAGCCCGCGCTCTCGGCAGAGCGCGCCGAGGGCGGCGAGGTCGGCGACGCCGAGCAGCGGATTGCCGGGGGTCTCCACCAGCAGGGCCCGGGTCTGCGGGCGGATCGCCGCGGCCACCCGGGCCTCATCGCTGGTGTCGACATAGCTGACGGCCAGACCGAACTTGCCGAACACCTGGTCGAAGACCCGGTAAGTGCCCCCGTAGAGGTCCTCGGAAACGACCAGGTGGTCGCCGGAGGAAAAGTGCAGGAAGAGTGTGGTCAGCGCCGCCATTCCCGAGGCGAAGGCGAGGCCCCGGGCGCCCCCCTCGAGCTGGGCCAGCGCCTCCTCGAGCAGCTGCCGGGTGGGGTTGCCCGAACGGGTGTAGTCGAAACCGGTGCTTTCGCCGACGCCCGGATGGCGATAGGTGGCGCTCGGGTAGATCGGAAAGCTGATGCCGCCGGTCCGCTCGTCGCGGCCGACGCCAAACTGGACCAGTTGGCTTTCCAGGGACAGGTGTCTGGCTGGTGTATTCATCGGTCATCCCCCTATGGTGACATCCAGGGCAAACAGCAAGCCCCTTCTCGGTGCGGAGACGAGAAGGGGCTTCGAAAGGCAACGGGTCGACCCGGGGGGCAACCGCTGAAGCACCGTTCTCATCTTCCCCGCCTTTGCCCTGTGGGCTGTGGCGAGCAGGATTTAGCACCTGACACCCGCCTTCGCCCTGTCGGGCGCGGCGGACCGGTTGCTGTGGCATCGCAGGGCCTGTCCCTCCGCCACTCTTGATGAAAAGGCTATGTGGTCGATGTGTTGCCGCGGCCGTTATCAACCGTGGGCCGCACTGTTTACCTTATTAAGCAAGTCAAGTAGGTTTGTCAATATTAAAATCATTGTGCCGTAGAATAAGCAGAAACGGCGCATGATTGTCTTGTTGGTTATGCGGTTATGTGCTCGAACAGCACGCTGCTCAGGTAGCGCTCCCCGGAGTCGGGGAGAATGACAACGATGGTCTTGCCGGCGAACTCGGGCTGGGCCGCCAGGCGGGCGGCCCCGGCCGGGGCCGCACCGCAGGATATGCCTGAGAGCAGACCCTCCTCCCTGGCGAGACGGCGGGCATATTCAATCGCCTCATCGTTGCTGACCTGCTCGACCCGGTCGACCAGGGAGAGGTCAAGGGTCTCAGGGATAAAGCCGGCGCCGATCCCCTGGATTTTGTGCGGCCCCGGTTGCAGTTGCTCCCCGGCCAGATGCTGGGTGATCACCGGACTGTGTTCCGGTTCCACGGCGATGGAGAGGATAGCTTTCCCCCTGGTTTTCTTGAGGTAGCGAGAGATGCCGCTGATCGTCCCGCCGGTGCCGACCCCGGAAATCAGCACATCGATCTCACCGGCAGTGTCCTCCCAGATTTCCGGACCGGTGGTCTGCTCGTGAATGGCCGGGTTGGCCGGGTTCTTGAACTGGTGCAGCAACACGTAGCGAGCGGGATCGGCAGCAGCCAACTGCTCGGCTTCGGCCACGGCCCCGCTCATCCCCTTGGCTCCCGGGGTCAGGAGCAGGTTGGCGCCAAAGGCCTTGAGAACCTTGCGGCGTTCCAGGCTCATCGTTTCCGGCATGGTCAGCGTCAGCGGAATTCCCCGCGCGGCCGCCACGAAGGCCAGGGCTATGCCGGTGTTGCCGCTGGTCGGCTCGATAATCTCCTTACCGGGGGTCAGCAGACCCTTGCGCTCGGCGTCCCAGATCATCGAGGCACCGATGCGGCACTTGACCGAATAGGCCGGATTGCGCCCCTCGACTTTAGCCAGGACGGTAGCGCCCCCCGGCGTAATGCGGTTCAGACGGACCAGCGGGGTCCGGCCAATTGACAGGGAGTTGTCATTGAAAGTAATCGCCATGAGAGCCTCCGCGCTGCTTTTCAGGGTATGGTGCCGTTGTTCATGAATTCATAGCAAACATTATCTAAAAAGTCAAGTTTAAGCCTCTTGCGTTGTCTTATTCAACGGTAAAATAGTGCAGAATAGATCTGCAAAAACGCCCTCCAGGCGGTTTTCTGGAGGGCGGGGGAGTTCCGGCTGCGGCGTCCTCAGGAGCGGAATGAGCCGATTTCGCGGTCGAGAACCGTTGCCTGAGCGGCCAGCTTTTCCACGACCTGGTCGAGTTCGGCAGTCCGGGCGGCATTGTTCTCGGCGACACTGCGGATGGAGGAAACCGCTTCGACCACCTGCCTGCTGCGTTCCGACTGCTCCTTGGAGGCCTTGTCAATCTGTTGCATCATGTCGCGAATGCGCTCCATGTTGGCATTGATCTGATGACTGCCCTTGGCTTGCTCGCCAGTGCTCAGCTTTACCTGGGAGGCAATGTTGCGCATCGATTCCGCGGCCTTGGCCAGTTGCAGGATTCCGGTTGACTGCTGCTT
>JBFYXI010000151.1:0-9200 GCA_041310635.1 Desulfuromonadaceae bacterium
GATGGTCAGGAACCCCCAGCCGAGGATGGCGAAGACCACGGTGACAAAGGCCGCACCGGCCATGAACGGATAGCCCTCGCGGGCGAATGGGGTATGCTGGTTTTTCATGAATTCGGACTCAAGACTCAAGACTCAAGACTCTAGACTTTAGAATCAAGAGCCAAGCGCCAAGAATAACCCTTCTCCTGAGAAAGGTTTGAAGTGGTTTACTCTTAGCGCTTGAGTCTTGGTGCTGTTCTAGTTCTTGCTCTTGTCGACCAGCTTGTTCTTGCCGATCCAACTCATCATGCCGCGCAGCCGCGCGCCGACCTCTTCGATCTGGTGTTCGGCACCATGGCGGCGCAGGGCGTTGAGCACCGGCTTGCCGGCCTTGTTCTCGAGGATGAACTCGCGGGCGAACTCGCCGCTCTGGATCTCGCGCAGGATTTCACGCATCTCGTCCTTGGTGTCTTCGTTGATGATGCGCGGACCACGGGTGAAGTCGCCATATTCGGCGGTATTGGAGATCGAGTAGCGCATGTCGGCAATGCCGCCCTGGTACATCAGGTCGACGATCAGCTTCAGTTCGTGCAGACACTCGAAGTAAGCCATCTCCGGGGAGTAGCCGGCCTCGACCAGCACCTCGAAACCGGCCTGGACCAGGGCGGTGGTGCCGCCGCACAGTACGGCCTGCTCGCCGAACAGGTCGGTTTCGGTCTCCTCGCGGAAGGTGGTCTCGATGATCCCGGCCCGCCCGCCGCCGACACCGCTGGCGTAGGCCAGGGCGATCTCCTTGGTGTTGCCGCTCGGATCCTGCTGCACGGCGATCAGGCAGGGCACGCCGCCGCCCTGGACGTACTCGTTGCGCACCGTGTGGCCGGGGCCTTTGGGGGCGACCATGAACACGTTGATGTCTTCGGCCGGCACGATCTGGTTGAAGTGGATATTGAAGCCGTGGGCGAAGCCGACGTAGCTCCCCGGCTGGATGTTCGGCTGGATCTGCTCGCGGTAGATGTCGGCCTGCAGTTCGTCAGGGAGCAGGATCATGATCACGACCGCGGCCTTGACGGCATCGGCAGTGGTCATCACCACGTGGCCGGCCTTTTCGGCCTTGGCCCAGTTGGCGCCGCCCTTGGGAAACTCGGCAACGATGACGTCGAAGCCGCTCTCCTTGAGGTTGTTGGCGTGGGCATGCCCCTGGCTGCCGTAACCGATGATGGCGATCTTCTTGCCTTTGACGACGTCGCGGTTGGCATCCTTGTCGTAATAAATCTTCATCTCGTCCTCCTGTGGAGTATGGGTTTCAATCTCGAAAGAGCGGAACTTTATAGCACAAAACTCGTGCAGAACCAAGCGCTAATCGGGGCTGGGGACTGGGGATTAGGGACTGACCCCAGTCCCTAATCCCTGTTTCTAGTCCCCGGATCTCCAGCCCTTCGGTCCGCGGCCGAGGGCCACCGGCCCGGAGCGGACCAGTTCCTTGATCCCCATCGGCCGCAGCAGTTCGATGATGGCACTGTTCTTGGCCGGGGCGCCGGTCACCTCGATGGTGTAGCACTTCGGCGTGACATCGACCACCTTGCCGCGGAAGATGTCGCAGATGCGCAGCACCTCGGCACGGGTGTCATCCTCGGCGGTCACCTTGATCATGCACAATTCGCGCTCGATGTGCTCCTCGTCGGTGAAGTCGATGACCTTGATAGTGTCGATCAGCTTGTTGAGCTGCTTGTTGATCTGCTCGAGGATCCGGTCGTCGCCGGTGGTGACGATGGTCATCCGCGAAATGCTCGGGTCGAGGGTCGGCGCCACCGAGAGACTCTCGATGTTGAAGCCGCGCCCCGAGAAGAGGCCCGCCACCCGGGCCAGCACGCCGAATTCATTCTCCACCAGAACGGAAATTGTGTGACGCATGTTCAGACTCCTGAAATCCAGCGCCAAGACTCAAGCGCCAAGAATAAGACGAAAATCCGCGCCGTTGCCACTGCTTGGCTCTTGGCGCTTGGCTCTTGCGGCTTGCCTCTACGACGCCAATACCATCTCGTTCAAACTGGCTCCGGCCGGGACCATGGGGAGGACGTTCTCCTCGCGGGCGATCTTGAACTCCATGATCACCGGACCCTTGGTGGCGAAGGCCTTCTTGATGACGTCCTCGACCTCCTCGGGCTTGCCGGCGCGCAGGCCGGTGGCGCCGTAGGCCTCGGCGAGCTTGACGAAGTCGATCGGCAGTTCCATGCAGGTCTGGCTGTAGCGCTTGTTGAAGAACAGCTGTTGCCACTGCCGGACCATCCCCAGGAAATTGTTGTTGAGGATGACGATCTTCACCGGCAGGCGGTACTGGACCAGGGTTGCCAGTTCCTGGGAGTTCATCTGGAATGAGCCGTCGCCGGAGATGTCGATGACTTGGCGCTTGGGGAAGGCCGCCTGGGCGCCGAGCGCCGCCGGCAGGCCGAAGCCCATGGTGCCGAGCCCCCCCGAGGAGAGGAAGGTGCGCGGCTGGACAAAGTCGAAGAACTGCGCCGCCCACATCTGGTGCTGGCCGACCTCGGTGGTCACGATGGCGTCGTCACTCGACAGCTCACGGAGCTTTTCGATGACGAACTGCGGTTTGATGATGGTCGTCGACGGGGTGTAGCTCATCGGCTGGTCGCGCCGCCAGGCGGCGATCTCCTCCAGCCACGGCTTGACCCGCTCGGCCGCCCTGGCGACCTCGTCGGCCTGTCCGTCCAGCTCCTTGAGCAGTTTGGTCAGCACGTCGCGCAGATCGCCGACGATCGGCAGGTCGACGCGGACGTTCTTCTTGATCGAGGTCGGGTCGATGTCGACGTGGATGATCTTGGCGTGCGGGGCAAAGGTGGAGATCTTGCCGGTGACGCGGTCGTCGAAGCGGGCGCCGAGGGCGATCAGCAGGTCCGAGTTGGTCACCGCCATGTTGGCGTAGTAAGTGCCATGCATACCGAGCATCCCCAACGAAAGAGGGTGACGCTTCGGGAAGCAGGCCATCCCCATCAGGGTGGTGGTCACCGGTGCCTGGATCTTCTCGGCCAACTGCTTCAACTCGGCATGCGCGTCGGTCAGCGAGGCGCCGCCGCCGACGTAGATCACCGGCTTCCTGGCGGCCAGGATCATCGCCGCGGCCTTGTCGATCATGCGCGCGTTGCCGCTGTAGGTCGGCTTGTAGCCGCGCAGTTCGACGGTTTCCGGGTATTCGAACTTGGTCGTGGCCATCTGCACGTCCTTGGGCAGGTCGATGAGCACCGGGCCAGGGCGCCCGCTGCGGGCGATGTAGAAGGCCTTTTTGACGATGGTCGCCAGTTCCTTGACGTCCCGGACCAGGTAGTTGTGCTTGGTGATCGGCCGGGTGATGCCGATGATATCGGCCTCCTGGAAGGCGTCGTTGCCGATCAGGGGGGTGGGCACCTGGCCGGTGATGATCACCAGCGGGATCGAATCCATGTAGGCCGTGGCGATGCCGGTGATGGTGTTGGTCGCCCCCGGGCCGCTGGTGGCGATGGCCACGCCGACCTTGCCGGTGGCACGGGCGTAACCGTCGGCGGCATGCACCGCGGCCTGTTCGTGGCGGGTCAGGATATGCTTGATCGGCGAATCCATCAGGTCGTCGTAGATGTTGATGACCGTGCCGCCGGGATAGCCGAACAGGGTATCCACCCCTTCGCGCTGCAGACACTCGAGCAGGATTTTCGAACCGGTGAGTTTCATATGACCTCCGAAAAGCAGGTATCGTCGCGATGTAGGGGCGCGGTTGCCGCGCCCTGGGCGGGGGAACCCCTCCCCTACCCAATGTTTACGCTTTGCAAATCGCTCCCGTATGGGCCGAGGTGACCACCTTGGCGTAGCGAGCCAGCCAGCCGGTTTTGATCTTCGGCTCCGGGGCGCTCCAGCTTGCCAGGCGACGGGCCAGTTCCTGGTCGTCGACCAGCAGTTCGAGTGAGCGCTGCGGGATGTCGAGGCGGATGCGGTCGCCATCCTGCACCAGGGCGATGGGCCCGCCGGCGGCGGCCTCCGGAGAGATGTGGCCGATACACGGGCCGCGCGTGCCGCCGGAGAAGCGCCCATCGGTGACCAGGGCAACGGCATCGCCCAGCCCCAGCCCCATCAAGGTTGCGGTCGGGGCCAGCATCTCCCGCATGCCGGGGCCGCCTTTCGGCCCTTCGTAGCGGATCACGACCACGTCACCGGCAACCACCTGTCCGCCCATCAGGGCGGCCATGGCAGCCTCCTCGGAATCGAAGCAGCGGGCCCGCCCCTCGAAAACCATCATCTGCTCGGAAACCCCGGATTGCTTGACCACCGCCCCTTCCGGAGCCAGATTGCCGCTGAGAATGGCGATCCCCCCCTCGCGGCGATAGGGGTTGGCGACCGGCCGCACCACCTCCTCGTCGACCGTGCCGACGCTGGCGACAATCTGGTTGATGCTCAGGCCGGTCAGGGTCGGATTGTCCTTAATCAGGTTCCGCAGCTGGTAGAGGACCGCGGCCACACCGCCAGCTCCGTCGAGATCTTCCATGAAGTGCTTGCCGCCCGGATTCATGGAGGCGAGCTGCGGCGTCTCGCGGCTGATCCGGTCGAACTCGCTCAACGGCAGTTCCACCCCGGCCTCGCGGGCGATGGAAAGGAGGTGCAGTACGGTGTTGCTCGAGCCGCCCAGGGCCACATCGACACGGATGGCGTTCTCGAAGGCGGCCTTGTTCATGATCTGGCGCGGGGTGATGTTGTCGCGCACCAGTTGAACGATGCGCTCGCCGCTGGCGAAGGCGATGCGGCGCTTGAGCGAGGAAACCGCCAGAGCGGTGCCGCAACCCACCAGGCTCATCCCCATGGCCTCGGTCAAAATCGCCATGGTGTTGGCGGTAAACAACCCCTGGCAGGAACCGGCGGTCGGACAGGCCATGTCCTCGCAGACCATCAACTCCTTCTCATCAATGACACCGGCCTTGTACTTGGCCATGGCCTCGAAGGTATCCGAGACGAAGGAGAACTTGCGACCCCCGCGGCCAGTGCCGGTCAGCGACGGGCCGGCGGTGACCACCAGGCAGGGGATATCGAGCCGCGCCGCGGCCATCAGCATGCCGGGGGTGATCTTGTCGCAATTGGTCAGCAGGATCAGGCCGTCGAGGCGATGGGCTTCGGCTACCGATTCGACCATGTCGGCGATCAGTTCGCGGGTCGGCAGGCTGTAGTGCATCCCCTTGTGGCCCATGGCGATGCCGTCACAGACCCCCGGAATACCGAAGAAAAACGCATAACCGCCACCGGTGTGCACGCCCTTCTCGATGAACCGCTCAAGGTCGCGCATACCGGTGTGACCGGGAATCAGGTCGGTGAACGAGGTGGCGATACCAATGAACGGCTTGTCCATCTCCTGCTGCGGGACACCGGTTGCTTTCAGCAGGGCACGGTGGGGGGTCCGTTCGAATCCCTTGGTAATGACGTCGCTGCGCTTGGTCATGATATCAACCCTTCCCGAACCGGCGAGATGTTCAGCTTATCAGGACTTTATACCTAGCGGCGCGCTTAAGGTAAAGCCAAAAAGTACCAGGTGTTGCGCGAAGGGGCGGCGTGGCGGCGGACGGCGGTCATTTGCCAAGGGCCGGCGGGCAGCGTATCCGTCTGCAAAGCACGAAGCCCGCCGAATGGCGGGCCCCGGGATGTGCGGAGGCAGCGATCTACTGACGGTGATCGCGCAGGATCATCTCCATCTCGTCCTTGCCGGCCAGCTTGAGTTTCTGCATCCTGCGCCGGTCCATCTCCTCTTCCGGCGACAGGTAGACCCTTTCGTCCAATGCCCGCAGCTGTTTTTCGAAGAGCAGGTGCTCTTCGTACAGCAGGCGGAACCGCGGGTGTTCCTCGCACAGCTTCTGGATCAGGGCCTGGTCATTCTGCTGCATGGGCGCCTCCGTGGGAGAGATTTGAGGTGGGATGCCACAGGTTAAAAATAACGAACGCCCCCGGGGATGTCAACGAGCAAAAACAGATAGGATGCGACCGGGGGCTGGGCAGGCAAAGCCGCCGGTAGCCGGCCCCCGGCAATTAGCCCCGGTGGTTCATCTCTGCCTCCGAGGGACGGATGTACACCGGGTTGACCTCGGTGGCCGGACGGGCCAACCCAGCCTGGAAGGCACGCCGGGCCAGCAGAGCGGCATGGGCGGCCCGCGGCGGATGGTAGGCCGCCGGCAGAAAACGCGCCCGGCTCCCGAGCTGCCGGGCGAACAGAGTGCGATATACGGCTGCGCCATCGCCGACAAACAGCAACTCCCCCGACAGACCGGCCAGCAGCCGCTCCGGGGGAAGCACCTGCTCGGCGCCCCGCAGTTGCGGCCAGCCCTCTTCCCAGCCGAAGACCCCGGCATAGACTTCCCCCTTGCGCGCGTCGAGCAGGGCACAGACCGGCATTGCGGCATGCGGCGCCTGGAGCGCGAGGGTCTGCAGGGTGGAGACCCCGGCAATCGGCTTGCCGGTGGCCAAGGCCAACCCCTTGACCGTGGCCAGGCCGACGCGCAAGCCGGTGAACGAGCCCGGCCCCGTGGTGACGCCGAAACCGTCGAGATCCCGGATGGCCATGCCGGCCGCACCGAGCAGCTGCTCGATGGCAGCGAGCAGCCAGCCCCCATGGGGGCGGCGCACATCGAGGAACAGTTCGCCGAGCAGCTGCTCGTCCGCGGTCAGGGCCACGCTGCCGGCCGGAGTAGCCGTCTGGAGGGTCAGGAGTTTCAACTGCCGAACAGCCTGACAATGTCGTTATAGAAGGCCAAGACCATCAGCATGACCAGCAATGCCAGTCCGATCTGCTGGGCAACTTCACGAGCCCGGAGCGACAGCGGCCGGCGGAAGATCAGCTCGAAGCTGGCGAAGAACAGGTGCCCGCCGTCCAGGATCGGGATCGGGAGCAGGTTGAGAATGCCGAGCTGAATACTCAGGAAGGCCAATACGCTGAGGATGCTGGAGATATCGGTCTGCGCGGCCTGGCCGGCGATCTGCACCACGGTGATCGGTCCGCCGATGTTGCTGGTCGATACGGCCCCGGCAAACATCTTCTGGATGAAGACCAGTGTCAGGTCGATCAGTTCCATGGTCCGCGCGGCCCCGGCGTGCACCGCATCGCCCGGGCCGAAACGCTTGAAGGTCGTGGCGTGACGGGGCGCAATGCCGATCAGGTAGTCACCCCCTGCCTCCATTTGCCGCGGGGCGAGGAGCACGGTCAGCGTCTGACCGGCGCGCTGCAGGTGAACCGGCACCTCACCCGCCCCGAATTGCTGGATCAAGGTGCGCAGGTCATACCACGACTTGACCGGCTGGTCGCCGAGCGCCACGATCAGGTCGCCGACCTGCATGCCGGCGTCGGCGGCCGGCATGTTCGGCGCAAGACTGCCGATTACCGCATCCTGATGCGGCAGCAGGCCGATGGCCTGCAACCCCTCGAGAGCCCCGTGATCGGCCGGCAGCGTCAAGGCAACCTGCTCGCCGTTGCGCTCGACAATGACCGGCAGCGGCGCGCCGGCATGGTTGATGAGGGCTGGGCCGATCGACTCCCAGGTTGCCACTGGCGTCCCGCCGACCGAGCGCAGGCAGTCGCCGCTCCGGAAGCCGAGATGCTCCCCCTCTGCACCGGCAACCACGTGGCCGATGCAGGGCGGTTCGTCGAGATAGGCAGGGAGGTTGATGCCGATCATGTAAGCCAGCGGCAGGATCAGAAACGGCAGGGCCAGGTTCATGGCCGGACCGGCGGCCACGATCGCCATGCGCCGCCCCACCTTCTGCCTGGCGAAGGATCTGGTTTCGTCGGCGGGATTCAGTTCGGCAGCTTCGCCCTGCTCGCCGCCACCTTCGCCGAGCATCTGCACGTATCCGCCGAGGGGGATGGCGCAGATCAGGTATTCCGTTTCCCCCCATTGGCGCGAAACCAGTTTCGGACCGAAGCCCAGGGAAAACTTGAGAACTTTGACACCGCACCATTTGGCGACGCAAAAGTGCCCCAGTTCATGGACGAACACCAGGATGCCGAGCATGACGATGCCGGCGGCAATGGTAATCAAGGGAATCCTCCGGGAAGCTGTTTAATCAGGGCGTGAGCCGCGCGGCGCGCCGCGGCATCAGAATCGAGCACCGTCGCCAGACTGTCGGCGGGCGCGGCAACGTGGTGGTCGAGCACTGCCGCAATCACCACGGGGATAGCGGTAAAACCGAGACGGCTGGCAAGAAAGGCGTCGACGGCCACCTCGTTGGCGGCATTGAGTGCCGCCGGCGCGGTGCCGCCGGTGCGCAGAGCCCGGTAGGCGAGCTCCAGGCATGGGAAACGAGTCATATCCGGCTCGCTGAAGTGCAGGCGCCCGAGGCGGCACAGGTCGAGAGGCGGCAGGTCGAGGGGCAGGCGCTCCGGCCAGGAAAGCGCCAGCGCAATCGGCGTTTTCATGTCGGGGATGCCAAGTTGGGCGATCACCGCACCGTCGACGTATTCGACCATCGAGTGCACGATGCTCTCCGGATGGATATGCACGGCAATCTTTTCCGCCGGCAGATCGAAGAGCCAGTGCGCCTCGATAACTTCCAGCCCCTTGTTCATCATCGTTGCCGAGTCAATGGTGATCTTTCTGCCCATGTTCCAGTTCGGGTGAGCCAGGGCAGCGGCGGGGGTGACCTCGTGCAACTGGGCGGCAGTGTAATTGCGGAACGGCCCCCCGGAAGCGGTCAGGATCAGGCGGCGCACATCATGCTTGCGGTGCCCGGCCAACGACTGGAAGATCGCCGAATGCTCGCTGTCGACCGGAAAGAGGTTGACCCCGCGCCTAGTCACGGCAGCCATCACCAGATCGCCGGCCGCCACCAGCGTCTCCTTGTTGGCCAGCGCCACGTCGATGCCCGCCTCGATGGCCGCCAGCGTCGGCTCCAGGCCGGCCGCTCCGACGATGGCCGACACCACCAGACTGGCGCCGCTCCCGACGGCGCAGCTGATCAGACCGTCCCGCCCGGCCAGTAGGCGCGGCGCCGCGCTGCCGAGCCGGGAGCTGAGCGCCGTGGCATCGGCGGCATCGGGCACCGCCACCATGGCCGGGCGGAAGGTCCGCACTTGCTGCTCGAGCAGCGCCAGGTTGCGGCCGGCGGTCAGCGCAGCGACCTGAAACCGCTCCGGATGGGCCGCCACGATTTCCAGGGTGCTGACCCCGATCGAGCCGGTGGAGCCAAGTATCGCGAGAGATTTCATGACC
>JBFYXI010000154.1:0-6890 GCA_041310635.1 Desulfuromonadaceae bacterium
CCCCAGCCTCGATCACCGCCTGCACCACCTTGGCCAGGAACGGCAAACGGGTGCGCACGGCATCCTCGGCGGAAAATTCGACGTTGGGGGTATAGCCAGCAGCGCGCCGAACCGCCTTGACCGCCGTGTCGATGACCTGCTGCTCGCTCATCTTCAATTTATACTTCATGTGAATATCGGAGGTGGCGATAAAGGTGTGAATCCGGCCGCGCTCGCCGGCATACTTCAGCGCTTCCCAGCCCCGGTCGATATCCATGTCGTTGGCCCGGCACAGACCGGAAATCTCGGGGCCGCTGATGGTCTGCGCCACCTTTTTCACCGCTTCGAAGTCGCCATCGGAGGCGATCGGGAAACCCGCCTCGATGACGTCGACATTCATCTTCTCGAGCTGATGGGCGATGCGCAGTTTTTCCTCGATGTTCATGCTGGCCCCGGGGGACTGCTCGCCGTCTCGCAGGGTTGTGTCGAAAATCTTGATGGTCTTGGCAGTTTCCTTGGCTTTGCTCATCGCTGACGCCTCCTCTTCACAAAGGTAATGGCTGGGAACAGGCTGAAAATGAAAAAGCTCCCGCCCCGGACAGGGGCGAAAGCTTGCGCTTCGCGGTACCACCCTGCTTCGGCTCCCGGTGAGAGAGCCCTCGCTTTTGCCGTTAACGCCGGCCTACGGCGGAAATTACCAGGGCATGGGCCCGTTGACGTCCGCGGCTCCCAGGCGAGTTCGGGGTTTCCTGCACCGGTTCGCACCAGCCACCGGCTCTCTGCGGCAGGGGGAACTCCCTACTACTCCTGTTCACAGCCTGTTGCAAATTGTCTTATAAGTTAAACAAAACCGCGTGGGCTTTGTCAAGTGCCTATTGCAGTGGCCAATTGCGGACTGCGGAGGCCCCCTGCCCGGCGGCGAGCCGCCGGGTGGCCGAAAGCGTCACGAGCAGCTAGGGCTGACCAGGCTCGCGCGGCTCGCCCTTGTTGGCCGACAGCCGCGGAAACACCACCAGTGCTCCGGCTCCGCCATAGCGGCGCGGCGCCTCTCCCCACTCCAGAATCAGCGCGCGCATTTCATCGAGGAGACGCACCACCGCCCGCCGCAGCACCGGCTCCTCGCCCGAATGCAGCCCTTTGCCGGTAACGATCAGCACTGCCTGCCACCGCTGGCGAACGGCGTGGGCGAGAAACGTCCGGGTCCGGGCCAGGGCTTCGTCACGACAGAGGCCGTGCAGATCGAGTTCCCCGGCCGGCTGGAGCGCGCCGCGCTCCAGTTGCTTGAGGCGACGCGGGCGAGCCCGCGGCGTATCTTCGACTGCGGGCAGCTCGTCGCGGAAATTCCTGTCGAGACGCCCCACGGCCGCCAGGAACTCGACCGTCTCGGCGTCCCCTGCCGAGGGCGGCACCACCGGGGCCGCCTCGGGATTCCGGCCGGCGACAGGGTTCCTGTCGGGGAGCGGGCGGACCGCGAGGCTCGCCATGGCACTGGCGAAGACGTCGACGTCGTCGTCGGCCGGGGCCGGAGGACCGGGCGCCAGCGGCGGGGGCGCGACCGGCTGGGACCGCTCGGGACAGGACAGCCCCTTCAGGTTCTTGAAGGGGCTGTGACTGCAGCGATCTGGAGGCGGGTTGCGCTTGCGCGCCATGGTCAACGGCGCACGATCTTGCGGCGCCCCTGCACGGCCTTGGTGTGAAGGCGCATCATGGTGCCGGTCTTCTCCAGATGAAACTGGAACCACAGGTCGCCGTAGGGCTGCATCTTCAGCTTCTTCCCTTCCCTGAGCGCCGCCAGGTTTTCCTGCAGGCGCTCGTCACCAGAGCGTTTTTTCAGCCCGCGCTCCATAACCTTGATAGCCTTGTCACGCTCGCCGATCTTCTCCAGACAAAAGGCATACAGGCTCCACAACAGCGACTCCTTGCGCGTCACCGTCACCGCCTTCTCAAAGGTATCGATCATTTTGCCGTTCTGGCTGCGCTTCATATAGCAGATCGCCAGCATCGCCATGCCGACCCAGTGACGGGCAAAACCCTGGTTGAGGTATTCGAAGGCCTTGGAAAAATCCCGCTTGAGATAATGGATCGAGCCGATCTGCGAATTCATCTGCTGTTTGATGTAGAACTGCCAGGGCCCATACTTCCGCTGCACCTCTTCGATGACGCGAATGGCCTTGTCGGTGCGGTTGGCGGCCAGATCCTTCTGGGCTGACTCGACGGCCGCGTTGATCTTGAGCATGACCTGGCGCAGCACGATCGCATAGACGCCGGCAAAAACCAGCGTGCCGAGGAGCACGGCAAAGGCATAATGGAGGGGGGTCAACAGCAGCAGCAGGGTCGCAACCACGCCGGCGGCCAGGGAAATCAGCAGGCTGAACATTCTTCAGGAATCCTTTCCGGGGAATGGGCGGGCAGTTTAGCAATCCGATTGGCAAATGTCAAAGCCCGACAGGGTGGCGGCGGCCGGCGGGAAAGGGGCGGCCGCACAGGGTGGCGGCTGGCGGAGAAGAGTTGGCGGATTGCCCGGCTCAGCTGCGGGAGGTGCTCTTGACCAGCAGAGTCAGGCGCTGGCCGGGGCGCAGCACCGGGTTGCTCGGCAGCTTGTTCCAGTCGCGGATCTGCTCGACGTTGACAGCATACTGCTGGCCAATTCCCCACAGAGTCTCCCCGGTGCGGACCTGGTGGACGATTTTCTTCAGTTCGGCGCGGGAGCCCTGCGGTGCGGCCGCAGAGGCCTGCGGCTTGGCGCCGCCGGCTGCCACGACCAGCTTCTGCCCCGGCTTCAGCGTACTCCTGCTGTCGAGACCGTTCCAGGCACGGAGTTGCTTTTCCGTGGCATTGAAGCGTTTGGCAAGTTTCCACAGGCTGTCGCCCGAACGCACGGTATAGCTCTTGCCGCCGGCAACCTTCGCCTTGCCTTTCGCCGCAGGCGCATCGTCGCGCAGCGCTTCGCGCACATCGGCCAGCGCCATCCGGCCGGCCTCGGGGTTGAGCGGAATCAGCAGGTTCTGGCCAATGCGCAGAGAACGGGCATCGCGCACCTTGTTGAAGCGCAGAAGTTCGCCGGTGTTCACCCCGTAGCGTCTGGCGATGGCCCCCGGAGTGTCGCCTTTGCGGACTTTGTGCTGAACGAAGTTGACGCGCTGGCTCTCCGGAAGTTGCGCATACCGCTCGGCAAAGACGGTGCCGCTGCCCACGGGAAGCCGAACCTGGTAGTTGACGATCTCCGGGGGGGTGCTCCAGCGCTTCAGCTCAGGGTTGAGTTTTTTGATGGTTTCGTAATCGCTGCCGGCCAATCTGACAATGACCTCAAGATCGGTCGCCGAAGGGATGTCGGCCAGTTCATAGGCCACCGGCTCCTGGTAATTGAGATCGGTGAAGCCGTAGCGCTCGGGGTGCTTCGCGATCAGCAGGCCGGCGAGCATCTTCGGCACGTAGTGCTTGGTCTCCTGTTTCAGGTAGGACCCGTGGGTCAGCTCCCAGAAGTCGCGGGTGTCGTAGCGTTCAATCGCCCGCCGGATCTTGCCGGCCCCGGCGTTATAGGCGGCAATGGCCAGATACCAGTCGCCGTCGAACATCCGGTAGAGGTCGGCAAGGTGCCTGGCCGCAGCCCGGGTCGCCTTTTCGGGATCGCGGCGTTCGTCGCGCCACCCGTCGTTTTTCAGCCCGTAGCTGCGCCCGGTCGCCTCCATAAACTGCCATGGCCCGGAAGCCCGCGCCCGGCTGAAAGCCTTGTTGTTGAAGCCGGATTCAATCATCGCCAGATAGACGAGATCGCGTGGCAGCCCCTGTTCGGCGAACACTTCCTGCATCATCGGCAGGTAACGGGTCGAGCGCTCCAGCCAGTTGCGTACGACCTTATGCGCCCGGCCGCTGAAATATTCGACGAAATAGCGAACCTTCTCGTTGTCCACCACCGGAAAATCGAAATTATTCTCGTCGAGGAAGACTGTCTCGCCCTCCTCCTCGGGAACGGCGATGTCGGCCTCCTGCAGCACGGCATTGTCTTCGAGGGTTTCCGGGTCGAGGTCTTCTTCATCCTCGGCATCGACAAAATCGGCAAGTTCCGCATCGACCGCTTCCAACTCCTCGGCCAGCGGGACAGCATCCGACTCGTCATAAGCGGCCGACTCGACAGTGGCGAAAAACTTCGCGGCAGGCGGAGTCGCGGAGGGGATCGCAACAGGAACGGCAGGAGGAGTGCCCTGGGGAGAGAGCCGCAGATGGGCCTGCGGCGAAGTGCGGGGCGCCGCCGCGCAACCGGCCAGCAGCACCAGGAACAATCCCAACAGCCAGAACCGACCTATCAAAAGCAACCTCCTGCCCGCAGCAAACATTTGAGGGAATTTACACCGGATGCGCCGGCGAAGTCAATTCTCCGCGCCGTCCCGGCCCCAAAAACGCTCTTCCAGTTCGCCCAGCAGCGGCAGGAAGGATGCCCGGTCGCGGGCGCTGACCGGCAACGCATCAAAACGACGGCACAGCGCGGCAACGACCTCGGCGGGAGCCAGGTCGATTTTGTTGAACACCAGCAGGCGGGGGATTTCATGCAGCTCCAGATCGCGCAGAATCCGTTCGACAGCGCGAATCTGCTCCTCGCAACGCGGATTGGCGACGTCCACCACGTGCAGCAGCAGGTGAGCATCCTCGAGTTCTTCGAGGGTCGCCTTGAAGGCGCCCATCAAACTTTTCGGCAACTGGCGGATGAAGCCGACCGTGTCGGTGATGATGACTTCGCGTTCGCGCGGAAAGCGCAGCCGCCGGGTCGCCGTGTCGAGGGTGGCAAACAGCAGGTCCTCGGTAAACACCTCGCTCTGGGTGAGGGCATTGAGCAGCGTCGATTTTCCGGCGTTGGTATAGCCGACGATGGAGACGATCGGCACTCCGGCGTTGACCCGCTTCTGGCGCCGCTGCCGACGCCCTCTGCCGAGATCGTCAAGCTGCTTTTCCAGCCGGGCGATCCGGTCGTGGATGCGCCGCCGGTCGATTTCCAGCTTGGTTTCACCGGGGCCGCGTCCGCCAATCCCCCCCATCAGCCGCGACATGGCGGTGCCCTTGCCGGTCAGGCGTGGCAGGATATAGCGCAACTGGGCCAGTTCGACCTGCACCTTGCCGTCGAGGGTGTGTGCCCGGCGGGCGAAGATGTCGAGGATCAGCTGGCTGCGGTCGATGACCTTGATTTCGGTCAGGGCCGTGATGGCGCGGACCTGAGCCGGCGTCAGATCCTGGTCGAAGACCAGCAGGGTCGCCCCCTGCTGAAGGGCGCGGATAACCACTTCCTTGAGCTTCCCCTCACCCATGAGGGTGCGCGGATTGAGCTGGCGGGGGCGCTGCATGACCCGGTCAAGCACCACCAGGTCGGCGGTGCGGGCCAGTTCGGCAAGTTCGTCGAGGGCATCGTCCGCCTCCTGGCGCGGTGCCTGGGTCACCGAAACCAAGATGGCCTTTTCGCGCCGGTCGCCGAGTTCGACCGTCGCGGCGCGGGTGCGCTCAAGTTCGGCATCAAGGGCCGCGATGAACTCGGCAAAATCGAAGGTGAGCGCATGCACCGACGCGCTTCTCTGGGTTTCGACCACCCGCCCGTCCGGACCGGCGGGGACCAGGTGGGCATAGTGCACCGCACCGGGCAGCCCGTCGGTGTCGACCGCCAACGCCGCCATCAGGTCGAGGCGCAGCAGCGCCAGGTCATTGAGATCGTCCTGGGAGAGCGCCTCCCCCTTGAGGTGCGTGTGCAGGCAGCGCAAGCCGCGCAGACCGCTGCGGCCGAGGGCATGGTCCGTCAGGTCGGGGAGCACGATCTCGCGGTCGTTGCCGACCACCACGTGGAGCACCGTTCCCTGGCGGTCAAGGATCACGCCGAGCTGGCGGCGCAGCTCGCGGGACAGCCCGGTCAGCTCCCGGGCCAACTCCGGGGTGACGACCTGCGCCGGAGGGACCCGGCGCCGGGTCAGCCGTTCAAGGGCCTTGAGCTGGCCGGCGCGGAGTCCGGAGGTGTGGCCGTGGATCATGGTATCAACTGCGGGGGCGGGTTGCCAGGGAGCGGTTGCTAGCAGGTTTCATGCAGAAGGGCTCCCGTGCCTCGGGAGCCCTTGCGTGCGAATGCCAAGCCGGGGGAAACATCAAATCAGGCACTGACTACGACATTGAAGCCACCGTCGACGTAGTGGATCTCCCCGGTGACTCCGGAGCTGAGATCGGAGAGCAGGTAGAGCGCCGACCCGCCGACCTCTTCCTGGGTCACGGTGCGACGCAGCGGGGCAAAATCGTCCATCAGCTTGATCTTGCTCTTGAAATCACCGACCGCCGAGGCCGCCAGGGTGCGAATTGGACCGGCCGAGATCGCGTTGACGCGAATCTTCTTCTCGCCGAGTTCGGCGGCGAGATAGCGCACTGAAGCTTCCAGGGCCGCCTTGGCCACCCCCATGACATTGTAGCCAGGGACGGCCCGCTCGGCACCCAGATAACTCATGGTGACGATACTGCCACCATCGGTCATCAGCGGGACCGCGTGGCGCGTCATGGCCACCAGGGAGTAGGCGCTGATATCCAGGGCCAACTGGAAGCCCTGGCGACTGGTCTGGGTGAACGGCTGCTTGAGATCCTCGCGGTTGGCGAACGCCACCGAATGAACCACGAAATCAAGTTTCCCCCAAGCCTTGCCGACGGCGGCGAATGACTCCTCGATCTGTGCGTCGTTGCCGACATCACAGGGGAGGATCAGCTCGGCACCGAGCTGCTGGGCGAGTGGGCGCACGCGTTTTTCCAGGGCCTCGTTCAGATAGGTGAAAGCCAGAGTCGCCCCGGCCGCATGCAGCTGTTGGGCGATTCCCCAGGCGATGCTCATATCGTTGGCGACACCGAAAATAATGCCGCGCTTACCTGCCATCAAGCCCATAAGGAGCCCTCCTGAAAGT
>JBFYXI010000057.1:0-4934 GCA_041310635.1 Desulfuromonadaceae bacterium
TGCCGCTTTGGTCGAAGCGATCCTCGCCAAGGTCGCCAACGCCTACAATACCCTCTCCGACGTGATCAGGAAGGAGCGTTACGACGAATTGCTCGGCGCCGACAAGATCGGCCTCGGTCACCAGGGCGACGACCGTTTCCAGTCTCAGGTACAGGCCGAGTCGGGGAAGGTCTTCATCGGCATGGAGGAATGGGACAGCGCCGAGAAAGCCCTGCAGGAGGCCGTCAACTTCGATCCCGGCAACGGCGACTACCTCGCCCACCTGGCCTGGGCAATCTACCGCAACCCGAAGAACCAGGCGAGCCGGGCCATGCAGGAGAAGGCCCGCCAGTTGGTGACTCGCGCTGTTGCCCTGCAGCGCACCGCGGCAGGTTTTGCCTTCAAGGGGTGGATGCTGATGGAGGGCGGGCAAGACCAACTGGCCGCGGCCGAATTCGGCAAGGCGCTCAAGATCGACGCCCGTCAGGTGGTGGCCCGCCGCGGCCTGCGCGCCCTCGAGGAGAAACGCGAACAGCAGAAGCGGGGGCTGTTCGGCCGGATGTTCAAGTCGCCGGGCTGATGAAAAGCGCTCATCCGCTTTGCCCTTGTTCTCGGGCGGAGGTCGCCTGGCAACTGGGTCTTTTGGCTCAGCCTGCGAGGCTCTAGGTCACTTTTACCGCCGCGAACCCGCCGCCCGGCGTGCGCAGATTAGTGACCTGGCCACGATAGAGCCGGGCCGCGACGCCGAAAACCCGGTCGCGGTAGGCATACAGGCGCAGGTCGGTCTTCATCGCCGCAAAACCGGGGACCTCGGCCAGTGAGGGCGGAACGTACCGCTGCACCAGGGTGGTGGCCGGCTCCAGCTGTTCGAAGCGGCCACGCGTCAGCTTCTCCCCGACCAGCACGCCGCGGCTGCCGAAACGGTCGACCGGTTTGAATACCCAGTCCGAACGTTCCCGCCATAGCCGCTCACGGTCGACCCCCGCCAGCAGATGGCATTCCGGCACCAGCTCCAGCAGCAGGTCGCGTTCCTTTTCGCTCAGCCCGCACGCCGCCAGCAGCTGCGGATCGCGCCACAGTAACAGGCGCCGCTTGTCGGCCAGCAGCCCGTAGGCGAAGGGGTTGGGGGTCAGGCAAACCGTGCCGGCCAGATAGGCGGCCTTCAGCCCCTCGAGTTGCGGTGCGTCGAGGTAAAAGTCGCAGTGGCGGTTGTAGACCAGGTCGACGCACTCACCACCGACAAACACCCCGGCAGCGGAAGCGGTCAATTCCAGCGGGTCAACGACTGCTGCCGTCACCCCCCAATCCCGGAACAGGGCGGCAAAAGCTGCCATCTCCGGATAGAGGAACTGTTGCGCCGGTGCCTCGTCGATGATGGCTATGCGCTGCGGTTTGACCCTGGCCCCGCGCGACTGGGCCCGGATTTCCGCAGCGAAGGTAGCGAGCAGCCGTTGCTTGAGGCCCTCCGGCAAGGGGTTGGCGGCGTGGCCGGCGAGCCAGGCCGGGAGGGCACCGCCGGCGTTGGTGTTGACCTCGATCAACCGCGGGCCCGTGGCGCTCAGGTGGAAATCGTAGCCCATCATCACCGCGGCGTGGCCGGGATCGAAGCGTGCCACCGTCGGCACCTGTCCGGCCACGGTGGTGCGGTAGGCCGGCTGCCGGGCGAGCCGGTCGAGAAGTTTGACCAGACGGACCATGCGCCGGAGCGCGGGGCGGGGAAGGGCCACCGTGGCGGGGCTGAGGATTTCGGCAAAGGAATTCATGGCATGAGGTCTTGCCCCGGTTGGTTGCCCGTGCCGGGCGGCAACGGCCCGGAGCACAGGATGCTTTGGCTGCGGCGAAAAATCAAGAGGGCTTTCCGCCCGCCGCAGATCCGGGCCCGGCCAAGTTATTCGCGGTCAGGGAAGCTTGTCCAGTTCCGACAAAAGGACCGCATTGTCGGGGATGCCCTTGTGGATGAAGCGTACGATCCCCTCCCGGTCGATCAGGAAGGTGACGCGCCCACCGCCGTAGCGGGCGCGGATCGCTCCGTCACTGTCGTCGATAAGCGGAAAGGTGATGCCGTGTTCCCTGGCAAAGGCCTGATGGGTGTCGAGACGGTCGCCACTGACGCCCAGCACCTGGGTGTTGCGCTTGCCAAAGTCAGGCAGATCCCTTTGGAAAGCTATCAGTTCGTTGCGTCAGACCGGGGTGAAGTCGGCGAAAGAGAAGGCGAGGACAAGCTTCTGTCCGCATAGTTCGCCGACCCGGATCGTCCCCTGGGTCGATGCGCCGCTGAAATCAGGAGCCGGCGTGCCGATCTCCAGGGCATGGACGGTGAGTCCCGACAGCAGCACCCAGGCGGCAGTGAGCATTCCTCGCAGCAGACAGGTCATGGTTTTCCTCCCGCGGCAGGTGGTCTCTGGCAAGCTTGCGCGGTCCTCCGGAATGTGCAACAGCGCCGGAAATGACCGGTAATGCATTCAGCTGTCCAACAGCTTGAGGATCGCCGCGACCGGCGGCCGGTCGGCCGGCCCTGTGCTGACATGGTGCAGGCGCACGATGCCGTCCGGGCCGATAAGCACGTCACCGCCGCGCTGGAAGATGTCGCCGGCCGATTTTTGCAACGTCTGTCCCTTCAGCAGCGCCGCCAGATAGGCCCGCCAGGTTGCCGGTCCCCACACGTCCCAGAACGAGGCGGCGAGCATCCCGTAACTGCGGTAGACCTCCCGGCGGTCATCGATGAGGAGTGACCATCCCAGACCGGTCTCCTCGACGTAAAGCCGCGCGAAGTAGTCGTGTTCGAATGTCACGACGACGATGCTGACGTTGTGACTGGCAAGTTGGTCTTCGTGCTCGCGCAACTGCGCGAGATGCCCCCGGCAGGGAAGTCAGCCGAGGTGACGGTGAAAAACCATCAGCAGCCAGCGCCCCCGGTAGTCTTCGAGACGATGACCGCGCCCCTCGCTGTCAAGCAGGCTGAAGGGGATGGCGGGTCGGCCGGTCAGGTCAGCCATGCTTGCAGATCTCCATGCTCCGGTTCACTCCTGCTCGGCATAAATCAGCTTTCTGGTCATGCCGCCGTCGACCAGGAAGCCCTGGCCGGTGACCGCGGCGGTTCTGTCGGTGAAGCTGAAGGTCATGGTGGTCCTCGCCCGGCTTTCAAGGCCGGGTGAGTATTTATTTTACCAGAGATTGCAGAGATTGCGGGCAGCCGCTGGACAGGGCAGGGTCGCGTCGGTGTCAGCGCAGGTTGCCGTTCATGTGTTATCCTAAAGACTCATCCCCGCTCCGGAGCCGCCATGCGCATCGCCCTGGTCTTTCCGCCGTTCTACCATCCCGCCATGTACAACCTGCCGCCGCTGGGGCTGATCAATCTGGGCACCGGGCTGCAGTTGGCCGGGCACGCGCCGCGGATCGTCGATCTGGTGCTGGCGCTGCGCACCGGGGAGCTGCCGCGTGATGCCGACATCTACCGCAACGCCGTCCGCCTGATCCTGGCCGACGATCCGGAACTGGTGGCCTTCTCGGCGCAATGCACCACCTACCCGCCGATCGTGCAGCTTGCCCGGCTGCTGAAAGCCGAGCGTCCGGCTCTGCGGATCGTGGTCGGTGGCCACAACGCCAGCTTCCTCGACCGGCAGACGCTGACACGCTTTGCGGAGATCGACGCGGTGGTGCGCGGCGAGGGGGAGGCGACCTTCCCGGCGCTGGCGGAGGCATGGCAGGCGGGGGCGGAGCCGGTCGGGGTGGCCGGAGTGACCTGGCGGCGGGGCGGGGAAATCGTAAGCAATCCAGACCGGGAGCTGTTGGCCGACCTCAATAGCCTGCCGCTCCCCGACTACAGCCTGGCCACGCCGCTGGCGGTCTACCGCGACGCCTGTGCCCTGCCGCGCGCCATCGCCATTCTCGAGGCTGGCCGCGGTTGCCCGCACCGCTGCGTGTACTGCTCGGAGTCGGTGCTGTGGCGGCGCCGCACCCGCACCTTCGCCGTGGAACGGGTGGTGGGGGAGATGCGGGCGCTGCGCGAGACACACGGTGCCGAATGCTTTCTGCTGGCCTACGATCAGTTTACCGCCGACCGCGGTTACGTCGAAGCCTTCTGCCGGCAGATCGTCGCTGCCGACCTGGCCGACACGCCTTGGTACTGCATCTCCCGGCTGGACACGGTGGATGCCGAGCTGTTGGCACAGATGCGCGCCGCCGGCTGTGAATCGATGTGCTACGGCATCGACTCCGGCTCGGTGCGGACCCTGGCCTTCATCGACAAGCGCATCGATCGGGAGATCCTCTTCGCACGGGTGCGCCAGACCACTGACCTTGGCCTGGTACCGACCCTGAGCTTCGTGATCGGCTTCCCCGAGGAGCAGCGGGAGGATCTCGACGCCACCCTGGAGCTGGCCCTGCGGTGTGGCATCCAGGGGAACGTCAGCCTGTTGATGCAGCTTCCCACCGTGTTGCCCGGCACCGAATTGCACCGCTGCTATCTGGACCGGCTGGTGCGCGTCGCCGACACCTACTTCGCCCTCGGTCTGGAGTTCGTTCCCCAGGGGCGCCTTGGCGAGGACGAGGCATTGATCGCCGGCGACCCGGAGGTCTTCAGCAGCTTCTGGAATTTGCCCTGCCCGGGGGTGGCGTTGGCGGAACTGCAGCGGGTGGCCAGCGGCTTTCCGCTCATCGTGGAGCTCTTCCCGAAAAGCTTCCTGCTGCTTGGCCGGGCCCTGGACCTGGCTCCGACCAGCCTGTTTCTCGCTTTCGATACTTTCCAGCAGCAGGCGGCCGGGGTGGGGGAACTGACCGCACCGCGCTGCCATGCGCACTTCCCGGCCTTCGTCCGCGCCCGCCTGGCCGACCGCCCCGCAGAAGAAGCGTGGGGACACCTCGCGGAAGTGCTCGCCTATGAAATATGCGCCCTCGATGTTGCCCGATTTGCCATCGCTGAAAAAGCCGGTAACATTGATTTGCAACGTTTGGAC
>JBFYXI010000201.1:0-5820 GCA_041310635.1 Desulfuromonadaceae bacterium
ATCTACGTCAAGCCGATCCTCAACCTGTTGCGCGACTTCCAGATCCAGGGGATGGCCCACATTACCGGCGGCGGACTGCTCGAAAACGTGCCGCGCATGCTTCCCCGTCACGGCCGTGCCCTGATCCATACCGCCAACTGGCCCAAGCCGGCGATCTTCGAAGTTCTGCGCGAGGCGGGCAAACTCGAAGCCAACGAACTCTACCGCACCTTCAACTACGGCATTGGTCTGGTCATGGTCGTGCCCCGCGACAGCGCCAGTGAGATCATCGACCGTCTGCGCGGCATGCAGGAAGAAGCTTTCCTGATCGGCGAAATTGTCGCCCGCGAAGACGACCAGGCACCCATCGAGCTGATCTAGCCGCGGAGATCGGAGATGACCAAACGCATGCGTCTCGGCGTCCTGGCCTCGGGCAGCGGGACCAACCTGCAGGCGATCATCGATCGTTGCCAGGCCGCCAGCTTCCCGGCAGAAATTGCCGTGGTGATCGCCAACAACCCCGAGGCCGGCGCCCTGGAACGGGCGCGGCGGGCCGGCATTCCGGCGCGATGCATCAACCATCGGGATTTCACCGAGCGTGAGGCGTTCGACCGGGCCTTGACGGAAGCATTACGGGAAGCCGCTGTAGAACTGGTAGTCCTGGCCGGTTTTATGCGGATCATCACCAAAGTGCTCCTCGATGCTTTCCCGCTGCGCATCATCAACATCCACCCCGCGTTGCTGCCGGCCTTTCCGGGTTTGCACGTCCAGCAGCAAGCTCTCGATTACGGTGCCCGCTTCTCTGGTTGCACCGTGCATTTTGTTGACGGCGGCGTCGATACCGGGCCGGTCATCATTCAGGCCGTGGTTCCGGTCCTTGCCGGCGACACCGCCGAAGCTCTCGCCGCCCGCATCCTCGAACAGGAGCACCTCATCTACCCGCGTGCCATCGAGCTGATTGCCCAGGGCCGGGTCAAGGTCGACGGCCGGTGCGTCATCATCGACCCACCGGCGGAAACGGCGCCGGCAGCCCTGTTCAACCCGGCGTTGTCAGGGTAGATCATTTCCGGGGGCTAGGGACTTGGGGCGGGTGAAATCAGTCCCCAGTCCCCAGTCTCCATCAGCGATATGAAAGAACCGATCCTCGTCAGTGCCTGCCTGCTGGGCCTGCTGTCCCGCTACGACGGCACCAGCAAGCACCATCCCAAAGTCCTGCGCTGGCTCGAACAGGAACGGCTGCTGCCCATCCCGGTATGCCCCGAACAGCTGGCCGGCCTGTCGACGCCGCGCGAACGCACCCAGTTCCTGGTCGGCGATGGCGGCGCCGTCATTGCCGGCCACGGCAAGGTGGTCACCTGTGCCGGACAACCGATGAACGCACCCTTCCTGCGCGGCGCCCGCGAGACACTGAAGATCGCGCGACTGACCGGTTGCCGGCGGGCGCTGCTCAAGGAACGCAGCCCCTCCTGCGGGGTTCGCGAGATTCACCGCGGCGACGAAATGGTTGCCGGCATGGGCGTTACGGCCGCGCTGCTGGCCGCAGCGGGCATTGCCCTGCAGTGCGAAGAGGATCTGTAAGCACATCAACGATGAAAAATTCCCGTTTCGACATTGCCATAGTCGGCAACCGTCTGGCGGCCCGCATGGCTGCCGCGCTGCTGGCCAAGCAGGGCAAGCGCCTGATCCTGGTCGGCGCGCCGGGCTGCCCGGACCCCTGGCAGCATTCCTCGCTGTTTTTGGACAAGCTACTTGCCACCCTGGGAGGCCTATCCCAGGTGACTCCCGGCCAGGCATTTCAGGTGCTGTCCCGCCGTGCCAGGGTGACCGTTCATCGCGAAGTGCCGCTGGCTGGCGAGTTGCAGCGCGAATTCGGCGGCGTGGCTCAAGCTCTGGTCGATCTGCTCGATGGCCTGGAGAAAATCGGCCGGCAGCTCGAGTTGCTGCTTTGGGAGTACGGCGGATTGCCTGGCCAGGGCCTCCGCGCCGCCGCCAGCTGGCGATGGTTGTGCCTGCGCCGCAAACTTCCTCTCAACAGACTCGGCGTCCCCCTTGCCGACCACCTGCGCCAGCTTCCCGAGTCCGCCGCCGAGTGGCTCAGCGACCTGTTCCAGGGACTGTCATTGCAGCCGTTGACGGCCCTCACGGTGGCCGACGGCGCCTTGCTTTGGGCACACGCCCGCCACCCGACGGGAATTGCCGAGGAAGAACTGTCGGCGCTGCTGCACAAACGCCTGGAACAGTTTCACGGGGTCGAGGCCGGCCTTGCCGACCTGGCCTCGCTGGAATACCGCAACCATCTTTGGACCGTCACCCTGCACAGCGGCGGCAGCTTCCAGGCTGGCCAACTGGTCCTCGGCGACCTCGACGGCGAGCTCCCGCTCCGCGACGCCGCCTTGCCTCTGCACCCCGTGACGCCGTCACAGCAACTGGTCACCACGGCCCTTGACGGCCAGCTTTCCCCGCTGCTCGAAAGCCGGGTGATTGCCGGCGGGGCGCTGCCGCTGCGCATGGTGACTGCGTCCGATACCACCGGCATGACCGCGAGCATCAGCACCAGCGTCCTCGCCGACGAGGCACAGATCCGCCGCCAGCTCGCCCCGGTACTCCCCTTTGCCGATTACTCCCTGCACGGAAAGGCCAGCGGTCACAACACCCTTCGGCTGCCAGACCCGTCGGCAGCCGCACCATCGCTCTTCAAGCTGCCCATCGGACTCGGCAGCCGGCTCTGGTGTACCGATGAAACCCGCCTGCTGCCTCACCTCGGTCTGGGCGGCGCGGCCCTGTTGGCCTGGACGCTGGTGCATCAGCTCAACCCCAAAGCCCTTGCCAATGTCAGTTAAACCCTGCCGCAGGCAGCAGAAAAACAGTAGAATTAGCTTGCGCACCGCCCATGGTCATGCTATAAGGCCCTGTTCAATTGAAACGGAGGATGTTGATCATGGCCAACGTATGTGACGTCTGCGGAAAAAAACCGATGAGCGGCTGCAATGTCAGCCACGCCCACAACAAAACCAAGAAAGTCTTCAAGCCCAACCTGCAGAAGGTGCGCGCGATCGATAACGGCAGCATTCGCAATGTGAAGGTGTGCACGCGCTGCATCCGCTCCGGGGCGGTCAAGAAAGCCGTTTAATTCTCTGGTTCATTGCAAAAAAAGGCGACCGCATGGTCGCCTTTTTTTATGCGTCACTGCTTGCTGGCTTCTAGCAAAAGCACAGCAACCAGCACCCGCCTCAAACCACCGCGATCCCCTCGATCTCCACCAGCGCCCCCTTCGGCAGCGCCGCGACCTGGATGGTGGCCCGCGCCGGGGGGACCGCCCCGCAAAATTCCCCGTAGATGCGATTGACTGTGGCAAAATCGCCGAGGTCGACCAGGAAGATGGTGGTTTTCACCAGGCTGGCGAAGTCGAGGCCGGCGGCGGCGAGCACTGCCTGGAGATTGTTCATCACCTGACGGGTCTGCGCTTCGATGCCTCCTGGCACAATCTCGCCGGTTGCCGGGTCGAGCGGAATCTGCCCGGAGAGGAACACCAGGTCGCCGGCCCACACCGCCTGCGAATAGGGGCCGATAGCCGCCGGTGCATTTGCCGTTTCGATCTTTTGCAGATTCATCATCAGGACCTCCTTTGGAGACATTGCTGGTTGCAGGTTTTCGGTAGTTGGTTCCGGGTACAAGCAAAACCAGCAACCAGCAACCAGCTACCAGCCCCTAGCCGCCTTCGCCCCGTCCCTGCCGGATCCGCTCGACCTTCAGCACCCCTTTGACCTTGCGGATCGCGTCGATCACCCGGGTGAGATGGTGAACGTCGTTGACGTCGATTTCGAAGGTGTTCACCGCCCGCCCGTCGCCGGTGGCATAGGCACTGGCGCGTACGATGTTCGCCTCGCTCTTGGTGATGGCGCCGGTCATCCCGGCGAGAATCCCCTTGATATCGCTGCAATACACCCGGATTTTTGCGGAATGGGGGGCTTTCTGGCTAAGATCCCAGGCCACGTCGATCCGCCGTCCCGGATCGGTTTCCAAGACCTTCTGACAATCGCTGGCATGTACCGTGACCCCGCGTCCCCGCGAAATGAAGCCGATGACCGCGTCCCCCGGCAGCGGGTTGCAGCACTTGGCGAAGCGCACCAGGATATCGTCCAGCCCCTGGACTCGGATGCCGCCGCTCGGCTTCTTGCGGATTTTGTCCAGCACCTGCCCGATCCGGGTGGACTTGACCGGCTCGGCCTTGACCCGGTCCGGCAGCAGGCGGGCAAGCACTTGGCCGGTGGTGACCTTGCCATAGCCGACCGCCGCCAGCAGATCGTCGGTGTTTTTGAAACTCAGCTCGTTCAGAACCCGGACCATGGCTTCCATGGCCATCCCCCGGTGGAAGGCGACCCCGAATTTGCGCAATTCCTTTTCCAACAACTCCCGCCCGAGTTCAACGCTCTTCTGGTGTTCCTGCTCTTTCACCCAGTGGCGAATCCGGTTGCGCGCCTTGGAGGTCTTGACGAACTTGAGCCAGTCCTTGCTCGGCGTCTGATTCGGCGAGGTGATGATTTCGACGATATCGCCGTTTTTCAGCGGGGTCTTGAGCGGCACCAGCTTGCCGTTGATCCTGACACCGCTGCATTTGTGGCCGAGATCGGAATGGACGCTGTAGGCGAAATCGACGGCCGTACTGTCGCGCGGCAGCTCCTTGACGTCGCCGTTGGGGGTGAAGACATACACCTCTTCAGGGAAGAGATCGATTTTCACCGAGGACATGAACTCGCGCGAGTCCTTCAGTTCCTTCTGCCACTCCATCAACTGCCGCAGCCAGCCGAAGCGGCTCTCTTCGCTGCGGGCCCCGCCCCGTCCCTCCTTGTATTTCCAGTGCGCGGCGATCCCTTCCTCGGCCACCCGGTGCATTTCCTCGGTACGGATCTGCACCTCCATGCGCTGCCCCCCGGGCCCCATCACCGTGGTGTGCAGCGACTGGTACATGTTGGCCTTGGGCATGGCGATGTAATCCTTGAATCGCCCGGGAATCGGCCGCCAGGTCGAGTGGATGATACCGAGCATGGCGTAGCAGTCACGCACCGACGGTACCACGATGCGAAAGGCGATCAGGTCGTGGACCTGGCCGAATTCGATCCCCTGGCGCAGCATCTTGTTGTACACCGACCAGAGATGTTTGAGCCGCCCCTGCACATCCCCCGGAATGGCATGCTTGGCCAGGGTCTCTTCCAGCTTCCGCTTGACCTCCTCGACATACACGCCGCGCTCGGCGGCATGGCTGGCCACCTCGGCTTCGAGTTGCCGGAACTTCTCCGGCTCGAGAGTGGCGAAGGCCAGATCTTCGAGTTCGCTCTTTAGCCAGCTGATGCCGAGCCGGTTGGCGAGGGGGGCATAGATATCCAGGGTTTCCTGGGCAATCTTCTGCTGGCGGTCGGGAGGCTGATGATGGAGCGTTCGCATGTTATGCAGGCGGTCGGCGAGCTTGACCAGGATCACGCGGATATCGCGGGCCATCGCCAGCAGCATCTTGCGAAAGCTCTCGGCCTGGCGCTGCTCACTGGTGCGGAAGGTGATGCGGCTGAGCTTGCTGACCCCGTCGACCATTTCGGCGACATCACTGCCGAACTCGGCCCGTAATTCGTCGATGGTCAGCGGGGTGTCTTCGAGAGTGTCGTGCAGCAAGCCGGTCGCCACGGTATCGGCATCGAGATGCAGGCGTACCAGGATGCGGGCGACTTCGACCGGATGGGAGATGTAGGGTTCTCCGGACAGCCGGGCTTTCCCGGCGTGGAGGCGGCTGGCGAAGGCGAAGGCCTTGCGGACCTTGTCGAGGTTGGCAGGGCTGTTTTCGCTGCGCAG
>JBFYXI010000210.1:0-8751 GCA_041310635.1 Desulfuromonadaceae bacterium
GCCGCCAAACGCATGCAGCACCTGGTTCGGGTGGCCGCCACCCCCCACGAAGAGTTGAACGGCAGCTTCGATCTGGTCCTGGCCAACATTCTCGCCGGTGAAAACATACGGCTGGCGCCGCATGTCCTGGCCCGGCTGGCACCTGCCGGGCACCTGGCCCTGTCAGGGATTCTGATCGAACAGGAGGCTGCCGTCACCGCGGCTTTCGGCCGCCTGCCGCTCACCCTGGTGACCATCGACCGGCGCGACGAATGGTCGTGTCTGCTCTATCGCCGCCATGGCTGAACTCCCCCGCTTCTTCGTCACCGCCGACACCCTGGGTGGCGACGCCATCGAGATCACCGGTGAAGCACTCCACCATCTGCGCACGGTCCTGCGCCTTGGCCCCGGGGCGGAACTGCTGCTGCTCGACGGGGAGGGTGCCTGCTGCCAGGCACGCCTCGCCACGGTCGGCCGCGACCGGGCGACGGCCACCGCCACCGCCCGCTGGACCACCGCCGAGCACCCTTGCCCGTTGCGCCTGCTGCAGGCCCTGCCGAAGGGCGACAAGCTCGACCTGGTGCTGCAGAAGGGCACCGAACTGGGGGTGACCGTCTTCCAGCCGCTGCTGAGTCGCCGCACGCTGACCCGCGCGGACACCTCCCGCCGGGGACGCTGGCAGCGGATCGTCAGCGAGGCCGCCCGCCAGAGCCGACGGCCGCGGCTTCCCCGCCTGGAACCGCTCTGTTCATTGGGCGAAGCGCTGGAGAAGGTAGATGAGCCGCTCAGGCTGGTGCTGTGGGAAGAGAGTGCCCGGCCGCTGCGGGAGGTCCTGCCGGCAACGCCTCCGGCGGCCGTGGCCCTGCTGATCGGACCGGAGGGTGGCTTCACCGCGGACGAAGTCGCCGCTATCGCGGCCGCCGGCTTTGTGCCGGTCCACCTCGGGCCACGCATTTTGCGCACCGAGACGGCAGGCCTGGCGGCGGGTGCCGTGCTGCAGTTTCTCTACGGCGACTGGGACCAGACTCCGCAGCACGACCGTACGGGGCACTGACTAGCCCATTCTCAGGCGGAGGAATTCGGCCAGGTCGGCACAGCGCAGATAGGGGTTGTTGTCGCGCTCCCAGGCGATGGTCGAAACCGGCTGCGGGCCGTAATCGTGACCGGGGTAGATCCGCGTCGTGCCGGGCACGGCGGCCAGGCGGGCCAGGCTGCGAAAGAGCGCGGCGGGATCGCTGCCGGGGAGGTCGGCCCGGCCGCAACGACCGACGAACAGGGTGTCGCCGGTGAGGAGCGCGCCCTCAGCCTGAAAAACCAACGAGCCGGGCGTATGCCCGGGGGTGTGCAGCACCGTCACCTCGATGTTGCCGATCTTCAGCAAGCTCCCTTCGGCCAGCGGCAGGCCGGCTCCCGGCAGGTCGTCAGGGTGAGCGGCAAGGCGCGCTCCGGTGGCTGCCATTACGGTGGCATTGCCGGCCGCATGGTCGGCATGACCGTGAGTATTGGCGAGCAGCACCAGGGTCAGGCGGTGCCGGTGCAACGCGCCGAGCAGCACCTCCGGGTCGCGGCCGGGATCGACCCCCAGAGCCTGACCGGTATCCCGGCACACCACCAGGTAGGCAAAGTTGTCGACGCCGACCCGGCACTGGAGCACCTCTACCACGGAAACTCGACGACCGGACGGTTGCCGACCTTGACAATCTCGCCGTCGACGATTCTGAACACGTCGCCGCTGCTACGCACCTGCCACTCATCCCCCTCTTCCGGCGGCAGCGGGAATTCACCTTTGCCCAGGTAGACGTCTTCGCCGCCGATCATGCCCCACCAGTCGAGGGACCCCGTCTGCCAAATGCGGGTTTTCAGATGGAACGCCATCGTCTCATGCTCCTTGTCGGAAATGGGGCTGATCTTAAGCGGGCGCCCGGCCGGAACCAAGCGAAAAGCGCTCGCTCCGACTTGCTTTAGTGCAGGTCGGCAAGCGGATCCTCCCCGGTCTGCCAGGAGGGGAGCACCCGGTCGCTCAATTGGAAGTCGGGGCCGTCGTGCTCGGTGTAGATGACATAGACGTGCGGCTGCGGCACCCCCCAGCGCGCCGTCAGCTCTTCCATGATCGCCAGCGACAGCCGGCGCCTCTGCTCGGCGCTGCGCCCCAACCGGATGTCCGCGTTGAGAAACACGATCTTGCCGTCGCTGCCGGCCCGCCCGAAGACCAAGTCGCCGTGCGCATAACAGCGGAAGGTGATGCCGATATGGTCGGTGCCGGTACTCATGATGTTGGCGAAGTGCTGCTTGACCGCCTCGGCAAAGTCGCGCTTGGCGGCGGCCGGCGGGGTGAAGTTGAGCTCGAATTGCAGGTGCGGCATGCGGGCCTCCTGAAAATGGGGTGGGGATGTCAAGCATAGCAGACTGGAGCGGGCGGACAACCTCCCGGACCAGACGGTTGTGGTCACCGCAGCTTTCCCCCTATAATGCGTTGCAGGCCACATGTGCCGCAAGGAGTTCCGATGAAATTTACCAAGATGCATGGCGCCGGCAACGACTATGTCTATGTCGACGGCTTCGCGGAGGCGGTCGCCGACCCCGCCGTCCTGGCCCGGGCGGTCAGCGACCGGCACCGCGGCATTGGTGGCGACGGGCTGATCCTGATCCTTCCTTCGGCGCGGGCGGACGTGCGCATGCGCATGTTCAACAGTGACGGCAGCGAGGCGGAGATGTGCGGCAACGGCCTGCGCTGCGTGGCCAAGTACGCCTATGACCACGGCCTGGTGGAAAAGCTCGCAATCACCATCGAAACCGGCGCCGGGGTGCTGCCGGTGGAGATGTTCGCCAATGCCGCCGGACGGGTCGAGCGGGTCCGGGTCAACATGGGCCGCCCGCGCCTGAGCCGCGCCGAGATCCCGATGACCGGCCTCGCCGCCGAGCGGGTCATCGATCAGGAGCTGCAGGTTCTCGACCGCAGCTTCCGCATCAACTGCGTCTCCATGGGCAACCCCCATTGCGTGATCTACGTCGACGACGTCGCCTCCTTCCCGGTTGCCACCTACGGCCCGGCCATCGAGCACCACGAACTCTTCCCGCGCCGCACCAATGTCGAGTTCGTCCAGGTGCTCTCGGCCGGCGAAGTGCGCCAGCGCACCTGGGAGCGCGGCGCCGGCGAGACGCTGGCCTGCGGCACCGGCGCCGCGGCGGTCACCGTTGCCGGGCTGCTGACCGGCCGCACCGGCAACCGGCTGCTCAACCACCTGACCGGCGGCGACCTGGAGCTGACCTGGGACGGCACCGGGGAAGTCTACATGACCGGGCCGGCCGTCGAGGTCTTCACCGGCGACTACGCTCCGTGCTGAGGCGGCCTGCCATGGACTTCCTGCTCTTCGACCTGGACAACACCCTCTACCCGCCGGAACGCGAACTGTTCAGCCTCATCGACGTGCGCATCAACCGCTTCATGCGCGAGGTAGTCGGTATTCCGCCCGACCACGTCGACGGCCTGCGCCGCAGCTACTGGCAGGCTTACGGCGTCACCCTGCAGGGGCTGATCCGCCACCACGGCGTCGATCCCGAAGCCTACCTGCACTACGTCCACGACGTCGATATCCGTGCCCAGCTGGGTCCCGACCCCGAGCTGCGCGAGATGCTGGTGGCCCTGCCGCAGCGCAAGGCGGTCTTCACCAACGGCTCGACCTGCCATGCCGAACGGGTACTGGAGGCCCTCGGCATCGCCGACCAGTTCGAGACGGTCTACGACATCCGGGTTGCCAACTACCTGCCCAAGCCTTATCCGGAGCCGTACCATGCCGTGCTGGCCGCCATCGGCGCCCCCGCCGGGGGCTGCATCATGATCGAGGATTCACGTGAAAACCTGCGCACCGCCAAGGATCTCGGCATGACTACCGTGCTGGTCGGCAGCGGCCCCACCCCGGCCTTTGTCGACCTGCATCTCCCCGACGTGCGCGCCCTCGGTGCCGCGCTTTCCCTGGCCGAGGCGGCACCGTGAGCCGGCCCTTCGGTGCCCACATGTCGGTAGCCGGCGGACTGGAAACCGCCTTTCCTCGCGCCCGCGCGGTCGGCGCCACCGCTCTGCAGATTTTCACCAAGAACGCCAACCGCTGGAGCGTGCCACCCCTGACTCAAGCCGAAATCACCGCCTTCCAGGCAGCCTGGCGGGAGAGCGGTATCGGCCCGGTGATGGCTCACGACGCTTACCTGATCAACCTCGCCGCCCCTGACGAGGCCAACTGGGCGCGATCGAAGGTCGCCATGCGCGAGGAACTGCAGCGCTGCGCCGCACTCGGCATCCCCTACCTGATCGCCCACCCCGGCGCCCATGTCGGCGCCGGAGTCGAGGCCGGCATCGCTCGCATCCGTACGGCACTGGCCGAAATCTTCGCCGACAGCGACCCTGTCGTGCGGCTGCTGCTGGAGAACACCGCCGGCCAGGGGAGCTATCTCGGCCACGAATTCGCTCAACTGGCCCGGCTCATGGAAGGGTTCGGCGAGCGGGTCGGCATTTGCTTCGACAGCTGCCACGCCCACGCCGCCGGTTACGACCTGGCCACGGCCGAGGGCTACGCGCGGACCATGGCGGAATTCGAACGTGAAATCGGCGGGCGGTGGCTGCACGTCTTCCACCTCAACGATTGCCAGAAACCTTGCGGCTGCCGGGTTGATCGCCACGCCCACATCGGCGCCGGCAGCATTGGCGTCGACGGATTCGCCCGCCTGCTGCGGGACCGGCGCTTCGTCGAACTGCCGATGATCCTGGAAACCCCGAAGGGCGACGACGGCGCATCGATGGACCGGATCAATCTGGCGCTACTGCGTAAATTAGCGGGAGAGGGCTGATGCGTGCGGTGGTGCAGCGTGTCACCCAGGCCCGGGTCGAGGTCGGCGGCGCGACGGTCGGCGCCATTGGCCCGGGGATGCTGGTGCTGCTCGGCGTAGCGCAGGGGGACACCCTGGCGGATGCCGCCTATCTGGCGGAGAAAACTGGCGGGCTGCGCATCTTCGAGGACGCCGCCGGCAAGATGAACCTGGCGTTGCAGGATGTCGGCGGGGCGGTGCTGGCGGTCTCGCAGTTCACCCTGCTCGGCGACTGCCGCAAGGGGCGCCGGCCCGGCTTCACCGACGCCGCCCCGCCGGAACTGGCCGACGCCCTTTACCATGACTATGTCGCCGCCCTGCGTACCCATGGCCTGACCGTTGCCACCGGCGTGTTCCAGGCGGAGATGCAGGTGCACCTGGTCAACGACGGCCCGGTGACGCTGCTGCTTGACAGCCGCAAGCTTTTCTAGCGCCCCTGCCAGCAGCGGCGCAAACCACGACGATACCTACGCCCCAGCCATGAAGTCGAACATCAACTTGCCGGAAATTTACGTGGACGCCGATGCCTGTCCGGTCAAGCAGGAAGTGTGCAAGGTGGCGCGCCGCTACCACCTGAAGGTGATTCTGGTCTCGAACTCACAGATGCGGGTGACCGATCCGGATGTCGCCAGGCTGATGGTCGTCAACGGCGAGTTCAATGCGGCGGATGACTGGATCGTCGCGCAGGTTGCCCCCGGCGATATCGTCATAACGGCGGATATCCCGTTGGCCGCGCGGTGCGTCAGGCGCGGGGCGCGAGTACTCAATCCGACCGGTGGCGAATGGTCTGATGCCAATGTCGGGCAGGCGCTGGCCACCCGGGATCTGCTCGCCGAACTGCGCGATGCCGGCGCCATACTGGGTGGCCCGCCACCCTTCCAGGCACGGGATCGCTCCCGGTTTTTGCAGAGCCTCGATCAAGTGATCCAGAGTCTCAAGCGCCCGTCTTAGCGACCCCATGCAACTCTTCCTCAAGCTCACTCTCAGCCTGTTGATCATCCTCACCGCCACGGCTATCGGTCGCAAGTGGCCGTCCCTGGCCGGTCTGGTCGGCGTCATGCCGCTGACCGGGGCGCTGGTGCTGGTCTGGCTGGCCCTCGACAGCGGCAACGACCCGCGCATCATGCAGCAGTTCACGCGCGGGGCGCTGTGGGGATTGCTCCCCACCGGGCTGTTCTTCCTGGTCGCCTTTCTTTGCTTCCGCAAAGGGCTGCCCCTGCCGGCGGTGCTGGCTGCAAGCTTCGGCGCTTGGCTGACCGCAGCCATCGTTCACCACTGGCTGATGCGTTGACGTCAGGCATGTCCTACGCGAAAGGCCCGCCGGTGCGGCGGGCCTTTCGCGTTTCTATCGCTGAGCAAGGGCCTCACAGCGCCTTGTTGAGCATCCCCTCGAGCTGGTGCTTCGGCACCACCCCGACGACCTGGTCGGCCACCTTGCCGTCCTTGAACAGGATCAGCGTGGGGATGCCGCGCACCCCGAATTGCGCGGGGGTCTTCTGGCAGTCGTCGACATTCATCTTGCAGATCTTCACCTTGCCGTCAAAGGCTTCGGCCAGCTGATCGATCACCGGGCTGATCGCCTTGCACGGGGCGCACCAGGATGCCCAGAAATCGACCAGCACCGGGACGGTGGACTGATTCACTTCCGTTTCAAACGATTCGTCGCTCAGATGCACGACCTTGTCACCGGCCATATCAACTCTCCTTTGCATGAGTGTATCCCAGATTGTCAACCGCCCCCCATGATAACCTCTTTAGTCAAAAAATCAAGAATTTTACCTGGGCACATGGCCCCGTCGCGGCTTGACACTCCCCCCGCCCCCCCTTAAGATGGCGCATACTCTGGAGAGGCCTTTTATGTTTACAGACAAGATCAACAGCGCCGTCGCCCAGCAGCAGGCTCTGCTCGATCCGTTCTTTCTTGCTCAGCAAGGACTCCTCGCCGAGTTCGCCGCCCATTTGACCGCCACTTTCCAGAACGGCGGGCGGCTGTTCCTGGCCGGCAGCGGCCCCTTCGCCGCCATCGCCAGCCTGCTTGGCCAGCAGTTCCTGCACCGACAGACCCTCGAGCGCCCCCCCCTGCCCGCCATGGCATTGACCCACGATGCCGGCCTGGCCACCTTTCTGGCCGCCGAAGACCTGGAAAGCCAACTGTTCAGCCGCCAACTGCGCGCCCTGGCCGGCGAACTGGACACCCTGCTGCTGCTGGCCGGCACCACTCTCTGCCCCGCCGGCCGAGAAGCACTGACCACGGCCCGACAGCTTGGCTGCCGCACCGCCCTGATCTGTGCCGAACACATCGAATTGCCGGAAACCTTGCCGGACCTGCTGCTGCAACTCCCCACCGACAGCCTCCCCCGCCTGCTGGAAAGCTGCCTGTTCGCCGGCCACCTGTTGTGTGCCATGGTCGAGGGCGAACTCTTCGGCATATAGCCTGTCGTGTCAGGCTGTCCCCGCACACGCGCACTCAAAGGCCGATTGGCCCTAGCGGTCGTGGTCGAGTGGGGAGTCGCTTCGGCCCGGCAGAGGACCCGGGGATGGCGGGGGCCGCCTGTTTACGCACGGGAAAATTGACACTTTCCAGTGAAACCGCATATAGTGATAAGGTTTTTGTCGAACTTCTCGATGCCGGGCTGGCCGAACTGCCGGCCCAGGGGAAAGCAACTGCCGTCAACCACTTTCTGACCCAAGCCTGCGCCCGGGAAACCACCTTGGCCGAACTCGGGTTGACCTTGCCGGACCGGATGCCATGACCGTTGATGTCCTGCTGTTCAAGGCCACGCTGCTGGTCTATTTTGTTGCGACGCTGCTCTACCTGATCGGGGTGATCACCCGCCGCGAGCCGCTGGGCAAGGCGGCCAAATGGGTGCTGGTCGGCGGCTTCGGCGTCCACTGCGTGACCCTCGCCGCCCGCTGGCTGGCCACCGGCCTGACCCCGGCGGCCAGCCTCTTCGAAGCCTTGTCGTTCTTCGCCTGGGCCCTGGTCGGCACCTATCTGATCTTCGACCTGCGTTACCGCATCGCGGTGCTCGGTGCCTTCGTCTGTCCCCTGGCACTGGTGCTGATGATCGGCGGCTCGGCCGCACCCAAGCAGGTGCCCGCGGCCAACCCGGTGCTCGATTCCTGGTGGTTCCCGGTCCACGTCACGCTGGCGTTCCTCGGCTATGCGGTGTTTGCCGTGGCGGCCATGGCCGGAGTCATGTATCTGCTCCAGGAGCGGCGCCTGAAAGGCAAGCATTTCTCCGGTCTGTTCTACCGCCTGCCGTCCCTCGACACTCTCGACAGCATCAACTATAAATGCCTGACTTTCGGCTTTCCGCTGATGACCATGGGGATCATTTCGGGGGCGATCTGGGCCAACTCGGCCTGGGGCGGCTACTGGCGCTGGGATCCGAAAGAGACCGGCGCCCTGGTGGTCTGGTTCCTGTACGCGGCCTTGCTGCACGGCCGCCTGACCATCGGCTGGCGCGGCCGGCGGGCGGCGATTTTCGCTATTCTCGGCTTCCTCTGCCTGCTGTTCACCTTCCTCGGCGTCAACCTGCTGCTGGGCGGGCTGCACACGTTCAAGAGCTTCACCGGCTAGCGCGGAGCGAGGCGGAGACGCACCATGCATATCGTCGTCGTTGGCCTGAGCCATCATACCGCCCCGGTGGAGATCCGCGAGCGGCTGGCGTTTGCGCCGACCGCCATGGAAAAGCCGCTGGGGCAGATGCTGGCGCTGCCGGCGGTCGCCGAGGCCCTCATCGTTTCGACCTGTAACCGCGTCGAACTGTACGCCGCCACCAAGGATCCCGATACCGCCACTGCCGCCCTGCGCCGCTTCCTGGCCGACTATCACGGCGTGGTCCTCGAGGAGGTCGAGCAGCATCTCTACGACAACCAGGGGGAGGAGGCCATCCGCCACCTCTTCCG
>JBFYXI010000211.1:0-7457 GCA_041310635.1 Desulfuromonadaceae bacterium
CCGGGTGAGGGCCAGCTTCTGGCCGAGCTTCAGGCGGCTGCTGTTCAGACCGTTGAGGCGCTTGAGCTCATTGACGCTAAGACCGTGCCGGCCGGCGATCTCGTAGAGGGTATCCCCCTGCTTGACGACGTGGACCTGCGGTATCGATGAGGTCGTTTTGGCCTCGGCTGTCACCGGGACCAGAGGCATGAGCAGTACAACTGTCAGCAGTATGGTAAAAAGATATGTCATTAGTCCTCGTCAGGGCCCGATCGGCAAAACCCTGTATTAGGTGGCGCATCTTATCCGAAAGCACGGTTTGAGGCAAGCAGAAACCGGTTTCCGGGAAGCTGAAGAACTCCGAAGACGCAGGGGTAACCGCTGGAATTAATCGGGGGACGGGCCTCGTCCTGAGGCAGGATCGGGACGGGAGACCTCCTGTTTATCCGCGCTTGCGACGGAAAACGTCGGTTTTTAGGCTGGAAACCCGGTCGAGGAAGAGCAGTCCGTCGAGATGGTCGAGCTCGTGCTGGATGGCGACCGCTTCGAAGCCGCTGCTCTCGACAACGCGCAGGCGGCCGTGACGGTCGGTGAACTCGAAGACGATGTGCTCGGCGCGGGTCACATTGCCGGTGTACTCCGGGACGCTCATGCACCCTTCGCGGAAGACCCGGCTCCCGGACCGCTCGATGATCCGCGGATTGGCCATTTCCAGCAGGCCATGGTTGAATTGCTGCTGGCCGAGCTTGCTGGACGAGACGTCGACTACCATCACCCGGCGCAGATCGCCGATCTGCGGAGCAGCGATACCGACCGAATGACCGGCGGCAACCATGGTGTCGACCAGGTCCTGGATCAGATCGGCGACGCTGCCATCGTCCTCGGCCACCGGGGCCGCCGCCTGTTTCAGCCGCGGGTCGGGATAGATGAGGATCGGCCGAACCGCCATGCTAGAGTTCCACCTGGGGGATGGTGCGCACGTTGATGTCGACTTGCAGTTGCTCGCGTAGCGGCGTCATCCACACGTCTACCTCCTGTTCGCTGACTCCGGCGGGGAGGATGGCTTCGAGGATCATCACGTAGACCGGGCGCTGCTCGCTGCCGACCAGCTTGGTGTTGAGGTCGGTGATGTTGATGCGCTTTGCCCCCAGTACCTGGGCCACCCGGTAAACGATCCCCGGCCGGTCGGCGCCGTAGACCGAGATCATGCAGATTTCACCTTCGAAGTGGGGGGGGACTTCGCCGCCGGGCTTGAGAACGCGCAGCGCCACGGTTAGGTCGGCATCCTCGAGCGGCCGAAACGCCTCGCCGAAACTGTCGCGGCCGGTGAACTGCGGATGAGAGATGATCAGAATCATGGCAAACTGCCCACCGAGAATCGAGCAGCTCGAATCAGCGATGTTGCAGCCGAGGTTGAAGAGAATCTCGGTTACCTGGGCGACGATGCCGGGACGGTCCCGGCCGACGATGGTCAGGGCGAAGTGTTGCATGGCGGACCTCCCGAGTGTGGTTGAAGACGATGGACGCAGGGGTGTTTTTTAGCATGGAAAGCGCGGCATGTGCTAGTCTTTCAGGGGTGGGGCGAGTATCCCGTGCCCCGCGCCGTCAGGTTCAGCCAGGGGTTGCATATGCTCGAGAAAGAACTTCGCATCGACTTCTTCCGTGCTTCCGGTCCGGGTGGGCAGCACCGCAACAAGAGCGAGACCGGGGTGCGCATCACCCACCTGCCGACCGGGATCGTGGTGACCGCCACCGAGTCGCGCTCCCGTCATCTCAATCTGCGCCAGGCCCTGGCACGGCTGGAGGCGAAACTGGCGGCCCGCAACCGTCCCGTCATCCCCCGCGTTCCCACCCGCCCCGGCAAGGGCGCCATCGAGCGCCGCATCGAGCAGAAGCGCCGGCTCTCGGAACGCAAGCAGCGTCGCCAGCGGATCGAAGAGTAAGCGGCTTATCTCAGCCAATCCAGCAGTAGAACCAGCAGGACCAGCCCCAGGTAGAGGTGGAGCAGACGCCGCAATTTACCGGCGGTGTGCGTTGCAAACAGGCTGCGGTGCTGGAGCCAGCTGGCCGTTGCCGCCAGGGCCACGGCCAAGCCGGCGACAACGCCCTGCAGTAGCGGCTCGGCAGGCAGTTCAAGGCCGGGGAGCAGCAAGGTCGCCATTGCCAGGCCGAGCACCCAACGATAGCTGACTGCCAGCAGTTGCCGGTCGGAGAACTCCGGCAGGACCCGAAAACCGGCGGCGTGCAGCTCCGTGCGGTCGGGGAGCACCAGCAGCCAGTAGTGGGGCACCTGCCAGAGGAGCATGACCAGGGCCAGTGCCAGCGGCGGCGCGGTGGGGAGGCTACCGCCGGCCGTCAGCCACCCCATCAGGGGCGGGATCGCGCCGCAAGGGGTGCCGGCCAGCACCGCCAGCGATGTCAGGCGCTTGAGGGGGGTGTACACCGCCAGGTACCAGGCCAGGGCGGCTAGGCCGAGCAGGGCCGGGCGTGGCCCGGTGCCGGCGGCGAGGACCGCCAGTCCGCCGCTGCCGAGCAGCAGGCCGATGGCGTTGCCGGCCCGGACCGGCAGGAGACCGCAGGCCAGAGGCCGACCGGCGGTCCGCCGCATCAGCGCATCGCTGGCCCGCTCCTGCACCTGGTTGAACACCGAACTGGCGGCGGTCAGCAGGAACACCCCCCAACCGAGGGCCCACAGAGTTTGCCCGGAGAGCGGGGCGCGCAGCGCCAGCGCACCCGCCAGGGCGGTAGCCGTCACCATCAGCGTCAACGGCAGGCGGATCAGGCGGACCAGAGCGATCAGCTGCATGCGGGGGGCGGTCCGGCTCAGCATCCTAGCGCAGCGTTTCTAGCCAGGCGATCAACGTCGTCATTTCTTCATCCGGCATTCCGGCGTAGGTAGGCATGATCGGCGGATAGTCGGCGACGATCTCGGCTGCCGGCTCCCGGAGCGACCGCATCAGATAGTCGGTATCGGCGGGCACCGTCAACTGCTTGCCGTTTTGGACAACCTGCCGGGGGCTGCCGGCCAGCCCTTTGAAGGTTGGACCGACGCGCGGTGAGCCATCGACGCTGTGACAGCCGAGGCAGCCGTGCTGCTGGGCCAGGATCGCCCCCTGTTCGATCGGGTCGACGGTTGCACCGCTCTCCAGCCAGGCTTGGAATTCGGTCGCCGGCAGTGCCTCGACGGTGGTCACCATGGCCGAATGCGCCACTCCGCAGTATTCCGCGCAGAACAAGTCGTAACTGCCGGGCTGCTCGGCGACGAACCAGACCCAGGTGGTCATCCCCGGCACCGTGTCGCGCTTCACCCGGAAGGCCGGCACGTAGAAGCTATGCAGGACGTCTTCCGATTCCAGGCGGATCTTTACCGGCTGGCCGACCGGTACGTAGAGCTTGTCAGCGCTTTTGCCGTTGTCGTAAGTGAAGAACCATGACCACATGCGAGCCGTTCCCTTGATCTCTAGGGCTCCTTCGGGAATGCGCCGCAGGGAGAGGTAGCCTTCCCATCCGTACCAGAACATGACCATGACCAAAAGTGCCGGTATCACCGTCCAGACCACTTCCAGCCACAGATTGTGGTCTTTCTGGCTGAGGGGCACCGGCTGGCGCTTGCGGTTGTAGCGCCAGACCATCCAGACCACCGCCACGATGATGCCGAGCAGCATGACGCCGCAGATGCCGAAGATGACGTAGAAGGCGGTGTCGACCGCCTGGGTGGTGGTGACGAGGGTCGGGTTCATGGCCGCGGCTTTAGGGCGTGCGGTAGAGCACGTCGGAGAAGGTCAGGCCGATGAAGATCGCCAGGATCGCCAGGGCCGAGAGGAGGGCCAGCTTGAAGAGTGTTTGCTCGTATTTCATATGCATGAACACCGCCACCACCAGCCCCGCCTTGAGGGTGGCGATCCCCAGGGCAACCCAGATGTTGAGGGCGCCGAGGTTGAATTGTGCCACCGCCACGGTGACCCCGGTCAGGATCAACAGGGTGGCCCAGATGAGGATGAAGGTCCGGTAGGGGATGATGTGGGATTGGCCTTCGGTCATGGGAAACGCCTTTTTATGGGCCCAATAAGTCATATGTGACCTGTAGGACCTATGATGCTTTTGATCAATGCAGGAGCAGATAATACAGCGGGAAGATGAAGATCCAGATCAGGTCGACCAGATGCCAGTAGAGGCCGGCGTTCTCCAGGATCACCCAGTCGTCGGCGTGGACCCGGCCGGTCTTGATGAAAACCATGGTCCAGATCAGCACGGCCGCGCCGATGACCACGTGGATGCCGTGCAGCCCGGTGGTCAGGTAGTAGATGTTGAAAAAGACCATCTCCCCCGGTGCCAGCTTCTTGAGCTGCGCCGATCCGGGGTAGATGCCGTGGTCGATCTTGGCGCTCCACTCGAAAAACTTGTTGACCATGAACAGGGCGGCGCAGGCCACCGTGGCGCCGAGCAATCCCTGACAGAGCCGGACCGCGCCGCGCCGCAGAGCGGTAATCGAGACCGCCACGAACAGGCTGCTGGTCAGCAGCACCAGGGTGTTGCCGCCGCCGAACCAGACGTTGAGCTGGCCGCCGGCCGAGACGAACTCCTGCGGGTAGCGGGCCAGGTAGACCGCGTAGAGGATGAACAGCCCGCCGAACAGCAGAACTTCGGTGTAGAGGAACAGCCACATGCCGAACTTGGCGCCGGTATAGTCCCTGTGGACGTGGCCGCTCACAGAATCCCCGCCTTCTTGAAGTCGTAGGGGCCGTGGGTGACGACCGGGTCTTCCTCGAAATTCTCAGTCGGCGGCGGTGAAGGTACCTGCCACTCGAGGCTCGCGCCGCCCCAGGGGTTGGCGCCCACCGGGGTGCCGCTGCGCACGCCGCGGATCAGGTTGACGAACATCAGCACCAGGCCGATGCCGAGGATCCACGAACCGAAGGTGCCCAGCTGATTGAGGCCGGTGAACTCCGGGACGTAGTCCCAGTAGCGGCGCGGCATGCCCTGCATGCCCACGACCTTCATGGAGATGTAGAGAATGCAGAAACCGATGAAGATCGTCCCCCAGGCGACGGTGGCGACGGTCTTGTCGTACATCCGCCCGTAGATCTTCGGCAGCCAGTAGTGCATGGCGGCAAAAAAGGCCATGCCGGTGCCGCCGAACATGGTGAAGTGGAAGTGGCCGACCACGAAGTAGGTGTCGTGGACGTGTACGTCGGCGGCGGCGGCGCCGAGCACCAGACCGGTCAGCCCGCCGATGGTGAAGAGCAGGATGAAGGAGAGAGCGTAGAGCAGCGGTGGGTCGAGCAGGATCGAGCCCTGGTACATGGTGGCCAGCCAGTTGAAGACCTTGATCGCCGAGGGGATGGCGACGATGAAGGTCAGGAACGAGAAGACCATGACCGCGGTGTCGGACATGCCGCTGGTGTACATGTGATGGGCCCACACCAGCGAGCCGGCGAAGGCGATGGCCAGGCTGGAGACGACGATCGCCTTGTAGCCGAAGGCCGGCTTGCGGCAGAACACCGGCACGATGTCAGAGACCACCCCCATCCCCGGCAGCACCATGATATAGACCGCCGGGTGCGAGTAGATCCAGAACAGGTGCTGGAACATGATCGGGTCACCGCCCTGGGCGGGATCGAACAGTCCGGTACCGATGACGCGCTCGGCGAAGAGCAGGGCCACGGTGATGCCGAGCACCGGGGTGGCGAGAATCTGGATCCAGGCGGTGGCGTAGAGCGACCAGGTGAACAGCGGGATGCGCATCCAGGTCATGCCCTCGGCGCGCAGGCGGTGAATGGTGGTGACGAAGTTGATGCCGGTGAGAATCGACGAGAAGCCGAGGATGAATACCGCCACGGTGGCCAGTGACACGTTGGTGCTGGTCTGCGCCGAGAACGGCACGTAAAAGGTCCAGCCGGTGTCGGGCGGCCCGCCGCCGGTGAACAGGGCGGTTACCGCCAGCCCCGCGCCGCTGATGTAGAGCCACCAGGAGAGCAGGTTCAGGCGCGGGAAGGCAACGTCACGGGCGCCGAGCTGGATCGGCATGATCAGGTTGCCGAAGGCCGCCGGGATGCCGGGGATGATGAAGAGAAAGATCATGATCACCCCGTGCAGGGTGAACACGGCGTTGTAGGTCTGGGCGTCCATGATGGTCCGCCCCGGGGCGAACAACTCCAGGCGGATCAGCAGGCCGAGCAGCACGCCGACGCAGAAAAAGGCGACGATGCACCACAGGTAGAGCAGGCCGATGCGCTTGTGATCGGTGGAGAAGATCCAGCCGAAGATGCCGGGATAGCGGGCTTCGCCGAAAAAGCCGCGGTCGGCCGGGGCAGGCGGTTGCTCAGAGGTCATCGGTTGCGGTCCTTGCGCTTCGCTTTGCCGGTGAGCACGAGCCAGGCGAGGAACAGGCCGAGGGTGGCCAGGATCACCGTCGCCGCGACGCGCAGCACATTGAATACATAGGTTTTCTGCTCCGGGTCGTAGCTGAAGCAGTATTGCACCATCTTGCGGATGGTGGTGCCGACCACCCCCTGCTTGGCTTCGGCGAGAGCCAGGGCCAGGTCCTTGGGCAGGACATGGGTGCCGTGCAGGTAGCGGACGATCATGCCGTCGCTGCCGACCACGACGATGGCCACCGGGTGCTGGAAGTCGCTGCCGACCCGCTGGAAACGGAAACCGATCGCGTCGGTGAACGCTGTGATCGCCGCCGGGTCACCGGTCAGGAAGCGCCAGCCGGCAGCCGGGATCTTGCCGCCCGCGGCGGTCAGGTAGGTGTCGCGGGTGCGGCGGGCCAGTTCCGGCGTTTCGGTCTCGTCGAAACTGATGGACAGCACCTGGTAGTCGACGCCGGCGGTCAGCTTCAGTTGGGGCAGGACCTGGGCGAGCGCCCCCTGCAGGAAGTGGCAGACGTTGGGGCAGCGGTAGTAAACCGGCGCGATGACCGTGGGGCGGGTGACCAGCTCGCTCAGGCGCACGGGGCGGCCCTCCTCGTCGCGGAAGCTCAGGTCGAGGGGGAGGCGAGCGCCAAGCCGTTCGTCGAGGCCGACCCCCGGGTCGGCGGCTGCGGGTTCCGCATGGACGTGGCCGGTCTGGGTGGAAGGCTTGGCCGGCGCGGTCTCGGCGTGATGCTGGTGTTCCCCGCGGTCCGCAGCGACGGAGTGATGCTGCTGCTCGGCAGGCAAGGCCAGCGTTGGCAGTGCCAGGCTCGCCGCCAAGGCCAGGGCCGAAAGCGTCGGCAGGGATCGGAGAGCGCTTGATATTTTCATTAGCCTCTGAAAAGTTGAAATATTTTGGCATGATAACATCTTCGACAGGTTTTGCAACGGTGGGGTGCGTGTGGGGTGCGTTGCACCGGTGGCGGCCTTCTGTTAGCATGGGGCTGCCGATGGAGGGGCTGCCATGGACGAGATCAAGGAGTGCCTGATCGAGCTGGAGATCCGCTACAGCCATCAGGCCCAGCTGATCGAACAGTTGAACGAGGTGGTCACCGAAGTCTG
>JBFYXI010000217.1:0-2816 GCA_041310635.1 Desulfuromonadaceae bacterium
ACAAATACTTTCTGACCGGGCTGATCGTCCTCGGTCCGCTGGGGCTGACCGTACTGGTGGTGCAGTGGATCGTCGGGGTCATGGACCGCTCCATCCTCGGCCTGCTCCCGGAAGCGCTCCACCCGACGGCCCTGGTCGGCCGGCACATCCCCGGGCTCGGCGTCATCGGCACGCTGCTGCTGGTGCTGCTGGTCGGCATGCTGGCGTCGAACATCTTCGGCCGCACCCTGGTCAACTACTCGGAATGGGTATTCAGCCACACCCCGGGGATCAAGGGGGTCTACAACCTGTTCAAACAGATGACCGACACCCTGTTCAGCAAGGACAAGGGCGGCTTCCGCAAGGTGGTGCTGATCGAGTACCCGCGCCGCGGCATCTGGACGGTGGCCTTCCTGACCGGGACCACCCGGGGGGAGCTGGAGCGTGTCGTCGCCCGGCCGATGGTCAACGTCTTCGTGCCGACCACGCCGAATCCGACCTCCGGCTTCTTCCTGCTGCTCCCCGCCGAGGATGTGGTGGAATTGCGGATGACGGTTGACGAGGCCCTGAAGATGGTGGTCTCCGTCGGCATGGTGGTGCCCCCCGACCGGGTGGCGGTCCTGCTCAGGGAAGAGGACGGGGCGTGATCGAAGAGATCGGCACGGTGGTCGAGCTGCGCGGCCGGCACCTGGCCGTGGTCCTCTGCCAGAAGAGCCGCCTGTGCGAAAATTGTGCGACCGGGGGGAGCTGCCAGGTGGGCAGTGACGGCCGCGACCGCATGGTCGAGGCCCACAACGCCCTCGGCGCCGCGGTCGGCGAGCGGGTGAGGGTGGCGGTCAGCACCCGCAGCTTCCTGCAGTCCGGCTTCATCGTCTACATCGTGCCGCTGCTCGCTCTGGTGGCCGGCGCGGTGCTCGGCAAGCTGACCGGGGAGCATGTCGCCGGCGGGGCGGACCCGGAGCTGCTCTCGGCGCTCTTCGGCATCAGCTTCCTGGTCGGCAGCTTCCTGGTGATCCGGGTGGCGAGCCAGGCCCTGCCGGTGGAGGCGTTCCGCCCGCGGATCGTCGCCATCCTGCATGACGATGACGCCTAGGTTTTTCAAACCACTAACTAACTACCAGTCATCAGTCACGAGTCACGGTTCTTATGGGGATCAAACTGATAGCCAGCAACAAGAAGGCCTGGCACGACTACTTCATCGACGAGGTCTTCGAGGCCGGGTTGGTGCTGCAGGGGACCGAGGTCAAGTCGCTGCGCCTCGGCCACGTCAGCCTCAAGGAGGCCTACTGCCGGATCAAGGGCGGCGAGATCTACGTCGAGAACATGCACATCCTCCCCTACGAGATGGCGAATCGCGAGAACCACGATCCCTTGCGGCCGCGCAAGCTGCTGCTGCACGCCACCGAGATCGCCAAGCTCACCCGCAAGATCGAGGAGCGGGGGCTGTCGCTGGTGCCGACCAAGATCTACTTCAAGGACAGCCGCGCCAAGCTGGAGATCGGCGTGGCGCGCGGCAAGAAGCTCTACGACAAGCGCGAGACCCTCAAGCGCAAGCAGTCCGACCGCGAGGCCGACCGCGCCATCCGCGACCGCGTCAAGTGAGTTTTGACAAGTCCTTGAAAAATAATTGGAAATGTGCGATGTTGTAAATCTAGGGACTAGGGACTGGCTATAGGGCGTGGCCCGGTAACCCAGCCCCCAGTCCCCAATAACCGATTATAAGGGGGTGCCCAGGTTTCGACGGGGATCGGAAGCGCAGGTTGCATGCCGGAGTGGGCTGGCTCCGTAACAAGCCCAACACAACAAACGCCGACAACGACGTTCGTTACGCACTGGCCGCCTAATTAGGCGACCACATCCCATAACTTCTCGCCCACGGGGGATTTGGGATGTCATTTAGTGGGCTAGCTTTGGCGAGTGCCTGTGGCGCCAAGGCGAAATCAAGCAGGCTCGCCCGAACGGCATCCCGTCCGTGGGAGATCCTAGGGTTAACTTAAAACGCGGACTAAGCATGTAGACGCCTGACGTGGATGGTTTTCGGACGCGGGTTCGATTCCCGCCACCTCCACCATTTTCAAAAGTAATTTCAGATAGTTATAGATACTCTCTCGAAATTACGCGTTAAAAGCGGCCGCTCACTCCCCCGGTGAACGGCCGCCAGTCGTTTAGTTGGCAGCATTCCAGTAGTCCTCGCCGTAGGCGGCAAGCGCGGGTCGGGACGTGCAGGGCAAACTGCAGCCAACGCCGACCTCGATGCGTTGTGTCGTGAAATGGACGGACTCCTATCGTTTTAAATCAACCTTACGCTTGTCATTCTCGCTTGCGTCTCTTCAAATTCACGCCTACAATCTTACTAGTAAGACAATGTCGAGGAGGTTTTCATGGCGACCCTGGCGACTACCAAGATGTCATCGAAGGGGCAGATTGTTATCCCTGAAGAAGTTCGTACGCGCATGAAGCTCAAGGCAGGTGCGCAATTCGTCGTGGTCGGCGAAAACGATGTGGTTATCCTCAAAGCGATTTCGCTCCCGTCGATGGGTGAGTTTGACAGTTTGATTGCCGAGGCCAGGAGGCAGGCGAAGTCGGCCGGCCTCAAGCCGTCGCATGTCGATGCGGCCATTGCCAAGGTGCGCAGCCGCAAAGGAGGGTGATCCTCGACACCAACGTGTTCATATCGGGGGTGTTCTTCGCGGGACTGCCGCACAGGATTCTCCAGGGGGGGGCGCGACGGCCGCGTGAAGCGGGTGTTGTCCCCTGAAATCCTCGACGAGTATCGGCGCGTCGCCGCGGAATTGAAGACGCAGTTCCCGACCGTCGACCTTACCGCGATTCTCGAA
>JBFYXI010000244.1:0-9849 GCA_041310635.1 Desulfuromonadaceae bacterium
GGCGCCATACGTGCAGTTTGAGTTTCATTATTTGTAACTCCTTACGGCAAGATGGACATTGTCAAACTTCAAGGGCTCCTTGTGCAACTCGGGTTCCTTGCCCGCGCCCTTGAATTCCCAGGCCGCCGCGTAGCAGAAATTCTCGTCGTCGCGCTTGGCCTCGCCGTCATCGTACTGGTGCTCGGTGCGGAAGTGGCCGCCGCACGACTCCTCGCGGACCAGAGCATCCTTGGCCAGCAGTTCGCCGAACTCGAGGAAGTCGGCCAGACGGCCGGCGTTCTCCAACTGCTGATTGAACTCCTCGCCCACGCCGGCAACCTTGAGGTTGTTCCAGAACTCGTCGCGGATCTGCGGGATGACCTTGAGGGCCTCGGTGAGACTTTCCTTGCTGCGCGCCATGCCGACGTTGTTCCACATGACCTTGCCGAGTTCGCGGTGCAGTTCCGACGGGGTTTTCTTGCCGTTGATCGAGAGCATCTTGTCGATCTCGGCTTTGACGTCTTCCTTGGACTTGACAAATTCTGCGTGGTCGGCCTTGACCTGCCCCGGCTTGACCGTGGCCAGGTAGCCGCCGATGGTGTAGGGGATGACGAAGTAGCCATCGGCCAGCCCCTGCATCAGCGCCGAGGCGCCGAGGCGATTGGCGCCGTGCACCGAGAAGTTGGCTTCGCCGAGGACGAACAGGCCGGGGACGTTGCTCATGCAGTTGTAGTCGACCCACAGGCCGCCCATCGAGTAGTGGGGCGCCGGGTAGATGCGCATCGGCTGCTTGTAGCCGTTCTCGTCGGTGATCTTCTCGTACATTTCGAAGAGGTTGCCGTAGCGCTCGGCGATGGTCGCCTGGCCAAGACGATTGATCGAGTCTTTGAAGTCGAGGTAGACGCCGCGCTTGCCCGGGCCGACGCCGCGCTCGTCGTCGCACTGCTCCTTCGCGGCGCGGGAGGCGATGTCGCGGGGGGCGAGATTGCCGAAGGAGGGGTACTTGCGCTCCAGGTAGTAGTCGCGGTCCTCTTCGGCGATCTGGCCGGCCGGCCTCTCGCAGTCTTCCTTTTTCTTCGGCACCCAGCAGCGCCCGTCGTTGCGCAGCGATTCGGACATCAGGGTCAGCTTGGACTGATGCTCGCCGGTCTGCGGGATGCAGGTCGGGTGAATCTGGGTGTAACAGGGGTTGGCGAAGTAGGCGCCTTTCTTGGCGGCCTTCCAGACGGCAGTGACGCTGCACCCCATGGCGTTGGTCGACAGGTAGAAGACGTTGACGTAGCCGCCGGTGGCCAGCACCACGGCGTCGCCCCAGTAGGACTCGATCTCGCCGGTGGTCAGGTTGCGGCAGGTGATGCCGCGGGCCACGCCGTCGACCACCACCAGATCGAGCATCTCGCGGCGCACGAACAGCTTCACCGTGCCGGCCTTGACCTGGCGGGAGAGTGCCGAATAGGCGCCGAGCAGCAGCTGCTGACCGGTCTGGCCGCGGGCGTAGAAGGTCCGGGACACCTGGGCGCCGCCGAAGGAGCGGTTGTCCAGGTAGCCGGCGTAGTCGCGGGCGAAGGGCACGCCCTGGGCCACGCACTGGTCGATGATGTTGTTGGACACTTGGGCGAGGCGCCAGACGTCGGCTTCGCGGGCACGGAAGTCGCCACCCTTGATGGTGTCGTAGAAGAGGCGGTAGATGCTGTCGCCGTCGTTCGGGTAATTCTTGGCGGCGTTGATCCCGCCCTGAGCGGCGATCGAGTGGGCGCGGCGGGCGCTGTCCTGGTAGCAGAACGCTTCGACGTTGTAGCCGAGTTCGCCCAGGGAGGCGGCAGCGGCGCCACCGGCGAGGCCGGTGCCGACGACGAGAACCTTGTATTTGCGCTTGTTGGCGGGATTGACCAGCTTCGATTCGAAGCGGTGGCGATCCCAGGAAGTTTCAATTGGTCCGGTCGGACATTTGCCGTCGAGTATCATTCACCAACCCCCTTACCGTACGATGCCGAAGATGATCAGCAGCGGAATGGACGCATAGCCCACCAGCAGGACCACCCCCACAAGCTTGCTGACATTGCCCATGACCGGCAGAGTCCGGTCGTTGCTCAAACCATAGGTCTGGAACATGCTCTGGAACCCGTGGCTGACGTGCAGGAACAGAAAGCCCATGGCGATCACGTAGAGCAGCACGGCAAAGAGACTTTGGAAACCTTGGACCACCATGTAGAAGACATCGACCATCCCGCCGCCGCCCTCGATCGGCACATAGAGCTCGGGGTTGGTCACCCGCACCGTGAAGTGCAGCAGGTGGTAGATGACGAAGGCCAGCAGCACCAGGCCCGAGACGATCATGGTCTCGGCGGCGAAACCGGTCTTCAGGCGGGTGATCTGAACGTTCTTGTCCGGAGTGGCGGCCTTGTTTTCCAGGGTGAGCTGAATACCGAAGAAGATGTGCACGGCGAAAACACCGAGCATCACCAGCCGGAAGATCCAGACCACCGGCCCAAGGCTGTGCAGTTTCTGCGCATAGGCATTGATCGCCTCGCTGCCGACAAAGAGCGACGAGTTGCCGAGCAGATGCACGCAGATGAAGGCGATCAGCATGGTCCCGGTGACGGCCATGATGATCTTTCGACCCACAGAGCTTTGCGTCAGTTGCATGTCTTTGTCCCTTACCTTAGATGAAATGAGGTGAATATTTCAGTCCGTGGCGGCCGCCGCATCGGCGGCCCCAGGACAGGCTATTCAGAGCCTGCCGTTCCTGACGGCGGGAGGCGGCCCCCGCCAGCCTGGTCGACAGTCGCATTTTGCCACCCTTCCCAAACAGGCCGGCTCGCTCCTGGAGCGGGCGCGGGCCGTCTGCATACTGTATACAGAATACGGCATTCTAAACAGCGTTCCGGAAAAAATAAAGGGAAAAGTTCAAGAAAATTTCATCCGCGGCGGCAGGGCTGCGCACCCTTCGGAAAACCGGCATTCTGCCAACTTGGATTGCGTTGCGACCACGTAGAAAAAGCTGAAGGGGCGGTTGTCCGTTTCACTCACAAGGGCAGGTCTCGATGACCGACTCGTCAGCGGCCGAGCGCAGTCAGCGCGGCAACCACCTGGCGCAGGGCCTGGCCGCGATGGCTGATGCGGTTTTTTTCGTCAAGTGCCAGCTCCGCCATGGTTTGCCCGAGACCGTCGACCGAAAAAAGCGGGTCGTAGCCGAAGCCGCCCTGCCCCCGGGGGGCATGCAGGATCTGACCGGCGACCCGCCCTTCGAAAAACGCCGTCGGCTGTCCCGGCGCGGCCAGCGCCATGACACAGCAGAAGGCCGCCTGGCGCCGTCCGTCAGGGACACCCGCCAACTCCCGCAGCAGGCGGGCGTTGTTGGCGGCATCGTCGCCCTGGCTGCCGGCGTAGCGGGCCGAGTGGACCCCGGGCTCGCCGCCCAGGGCGGCAACCGTCAAGCCGGAATCGTCGGCAAGGCATGGGCGCCCGGTGAGCCGTGCGATGGTTTCAGCCTTCTTGGCCGCATTGGCGGCAAAGGTCTCCCCGTCCTCGACCACCTCGGGAAGTTCGGGGAAACCCTCGAGACCGCGCACGGCGATGCCGACACCTTCGAGAAGATGGCGGATTTCCCGGAGCTTGCCGGGATTGCGGGTGGCCACCACCAGGTCGGTCATGGCCGTTGCCGGGCCGCTCTTTGCAGAACAGCCAGCTGCCGGCACCCCTGGCGGCCCAATTCACGCATGGCGTCGAGCTCGCCGTCGGTAAAGGCACCGTCTTCGGCGGTGCCCTGCACTTCGACGAAACGGCCATCGCCGGTCATGACAAAGTTCATGTCCACCGCCGCCGCGGCGTCCTCCTGATAATCAAGATCCAGCAGCGCCTGGCCGGCAACGATGCCGACACTGATCGCCGCAACGCTGTCGCGCAGCGGCGAGCCCGGCAGCTGGCCGTTCGCCACCAGCCGGTCAAAGGCGTCGGCCAGGGCCAGCCAGGCCCCGGTAATGGCCGCGGTGCGGGTCCCGCCATCGGCCTGGAGGACATCGCAATCGATCACCACGGTGCGCTCGCCGAGCGCCGCGAAATCGACCACGGCACGCAGGGCCCGCCCGATCAGGCGCTGGATTTCGTGAGTACGCCCCCCCAGTTTGCCGCGCACCGCCTCGCGGGGCGAACGGGTATGGGTCGCGCGCGGCAGCATACTGTACTCGGCGGTGACCCAGCCGCGCCCGCTGCCGCGCAGAAACGGCGGCACCCCGTCTTCGACGGAAGCGTTGCACAAAACCCGGGTGTCGCCGAAACTGACCAGCACCGACCCTTCCGCATACCGGGTGAAATTGCGTTCGAAGCTGACCGGGCGCAACTGGCCGGGCTGACGGTTATTGCGGCGAAGCGGGCTGGCTTGATCCATCGGGGGACTCCTGGAGATCCTGATAGCTTTTCAGAAAGGTTTCGAGGCCGTCATAGAGAGCCCGGGCCAGCAGCCTCTGGTGGGCCGAGTCGCGCAATCGGGCCAGGTCGGCCTCGTTGGAGAGGTAGCCCATTTCGATCAGCACACGCGGCAGGTTTCCTTCGCCGAGGGGCAGCAGGGCCCGTTCCAGGATCGGGGGCACCTGCAAACCGGCGGCAAGCAGGGCGGTGCGCAGGGCCTCGGCCAAGTAGCGGCTGGCATTCACCCCCGGCACCCCGGACGGAGCTGCCCCGGAGGGGAAGACCGGGGGGACGGTTTCCGGCGCCACGAACAGCACGACCCCCTGGGCAAGGGGTGAAATATGGGCCTGGGCATGCAGCGACAAAAGCACATCGGCCTGGCCGCGGGTCACCGCCTCGTGCCGCTGGGCCGCACCGATGGCATAATCGGCATCGCGGGTCATGATCACCGGTGCCTCACGGCGCATCTTCAGGAGCTTGAGCAGCTGTTCGGCGACCGCCAAATTCACCGTTCGCTCGGTGGTGCCGTCCTTGCCGATGGCCCCGGCATCCTGCCCGCCATGGCCAGGGTCGATGGCCACCACCCATTGGCTGTCGGCTGCGCTCTTTGGCCGCTGTTGGAGCAATAGAGCAAAAAGCTCGTCAAGGGGGCTCTGCGGAGGCGGCGGCGCGACCGGATCGAGATTGCGCAACTGCAGCGGCAGATGAAGCAGCGGCGCGAATTGCTCGCTCAGAAAGGTTTCCGAAACGCGCAGCTTGCCACTGATGAAGCGCGGTCGGTGCGTCACCTTGACGGTCCGCTCCCCGAGTCGCAGGTAGTTGCTGCCGGGGGAAATCACCGCCGTCCCCTGCGGGGTTTCGATCCGGTAGACATGGGCGACATTGTCCCATTGGCCGGTCAACCCGAAGATGCCAAGCACCTCGTCGATCGCCACAAAGGCGGCACCGTCACGCTGGTAGACATCTTGGACAAGCACGGGAGGAGCATCCCCGCGGCTGATTTCGATGGCGCCGGAGGCGGGCGCGGCCGGCATCAGGGCGACCGCTGAAAAAATCCACAAGGCAAACAAATGAGCACGGTGCATGGCGCCCGTTTATACCGTCAGTCAGATGAGAGTGTCAATCTGGCGTCCCGGTTGCTGGTTGCCGGTTGCTGGCAGGGAGAAAGAGAAGATACCGTTCTGGCCAGAAACCAGCAACCCGCAACCGCCTTCACCCTGGCAGCAGCGGCCGCCCCGGGCAGTTGGCACGGTCGAGGGCGGCCAGCAGCCGGCGCACCAGTTGGGCAAACAGCGCCGTTTTGCCGGCGGCATCCGCCGGCAGGGGGCGAATCTGGCCCCCGGCAATCTGGCCGTGGCCACCGGATGAACCGTAACCCGCGGTCACCTCCTGAACGAGACAACCGGCATTGACCTCGGGGTCGCTGCTGCGCAAGGAGAGGACCCCCTCGTCGGCGAACTCACCGAAACCCAGCACGATCTCGACCCCTTCGGCACGCAACAGAAAGTCGGCCATTTCGGCGACGATCTCCGGTTGATCGACCTGCTGCAGGTCGAAGACCAGGATGTTGTCATGGATGCGAGCACTCTCCAAGGCTCTGTTGACCCTGGCGAAGTAGCCCTGCGGCAGGGAGGGATGAGTGATCCGGTAGAGAATCCGGTTGTTGCACCAGGGCAACAGGGTCCGGTAGGCATCGCGGTCGGCGGGGTTCCATTCCCGGCCGAGGCTCTGGGCCTCAGACTTGATGGCATAGAACAGGATCGTCGCCAGCTTGGTGGCAATGCTCAGGTTGTGGGCCTGCAGGTATTCGAACAGGATCGTCGCCGATGCACCATACTCCGGACGGACGTCGAACCAGCGGCAGGCGCGGGTCGTTTCCCGCAAAGGGTGGTGGTCGATCACCACATCGACCCGGTAGTGCGCCGGGAGGGACACATTGCCGCTTTCGGGCTGGGTGTCGACCATGCAAATCACGTTGAATTCATGGGGGTCAACGGCGGCGAGCGGCACCGTCTCGATCTCCAGTTCCCTGACCATAACCCGATTTTCACTGCGGCCGATCACTCCCTCGAAAGCGATGGTCGAGACATGGCCGGTCTTGATCAGGATCAGGTGGCGCAGCGCGTAGGCTGCTGCCAGTGCATCGGGGTCGGGGTGGTCGTGGGTGACGATCAGGATCGGCGCCTTGCCGCGCAGCCATTCGATCAGGCGGGTCGAGAAAGCTGCCGAGCGGGTCAGGTCGAGAGTCATGGGCGGAGGTTCGCCGGCAGGCTGCCCAGGGCTTGGCGCACGGCATCCTCCGGGGTAGCGGCCCGGCGGGTTCCGGGCAGCAGCGGCGCCCCGGGGAGCAGGATCACCGGCTTGCCCAGCTTGAGGGCCACGGCCATCTCGGAAATCGTACCGTATTCGCCTTCCACGGCGATCAGGGCCTGGGCCGTGTGGGCGATGATGACGTTGCGGGCATGTCCCATGTTGGTCGGTATGGCCAGAGTCACATGGGGATTGGCCTGACTGGCATCAGGCCCCGGGAGAATGCCGAGCACCTCGCCGCCGGCCGCGGCACAGCCGCGTGCGGCGCTCTCCATCACCCCGCCCAACCCGCCGCACACCAGGACCGCACCGCGCTCAGCCAACAGCCGGCCGACCTCCTCGGCCATTACTTCGCCGGCCGCAGTCGGGCGGGATGCGCCGATAACCCCAATGATCTGCTTGACAGATCGCAGCATGTCAGCTCCTGCCGGGAGCAGTCGGTCAGTGTGGACCGGGACTGCCCGGCGGGGACTTGCGCATTTCCCGCCTGAACTGGCCGATGGTGCGGGAACGCCGCCATACCGAGGGGATCGTCGCCAGCCACCCGGCCAGGACCCCTGCGGCGAACGTCACCAGCAGCACCAGCACCAGCGAGGCTTCACGCTCCCACGCGAAAAAAGCCACGCGGACGGTCTGGGCATTCTGCAGGGAGAAAAACGCGGTCAACACGACGATGACCAGGGCCAGCACAAATGTGAATCTCACCTTGCGACCTCCCTTGCGGCCAGAGTGCCGCTGGCGAACAGCAGCGTCACTCTGGCCGCTGTCACTGATTTTATAGGGACAAAAGCGCGACGGTGCAAGTCCAATGCGGCCGGCCGTTGGCCCGCATGGCAACAACAGTCGAACGGTACGGCCCGGCATTTACCCCTTGCACCCCTTCGGGCAACGCCGTTGTTTCACCGTTATTTCCAAAGGTTAGCATCGGGCCGCCGGTTGACTTGGCGAGCAGGCGCCCCTATAGTGCGTTGCATGAGAGTGGTTTTTCTGGCCGATGCCCACCTGCGCCAGCCGGCGGACGCCAACTACCGGGCATTGCTGTCCTTTCTCGTCGAGCAGGAAGGGCGCACCGACATTCTCGCCCTGCTGGGCGACATCTGCGAATTTCTGATTGGCTATCCGAACGGGCCGTTCCCTCACTACGTTCCGCTCTTCGAGGCGCTAGAGCGACTGCAGCTCAGCGGCACCCGGCTGATCTACCTCGAGGGAAACCACGATTTTCACCTCGCACCGTGCTTCCGCAACCGGTTCCCCTGCCAGGTGCTGCCGGACGGCGGCCCGCTGGAACTTGACGGCCGGCGCATCCTGCTGGTGCACGGCGACCTGGCAAACCCGGCTGACCGCGGCTACCGGCTGCTCCGGGCCACGCTGCGCAGCACGCCGATGCACCTTTTGCTCGGCGCCCTCCCGCCTGCGCTGGTCTGGCGAATCGCCAGCCGCATGAGTCAGGCCAGCCGCCGCGCCGGGCACAACAATAGCCGGCGCTGGCCGGCGCGCGAAATTCTCATCCCCTATGCCCGGGCCAGGTTGGCCGAGGGATATCAGGCGGTGGTCACCGGCCACTTTCACCAACCCTTTCACGAACAGCTGGCAACCGGGGAACTGGTCGCCCTCGGCGACTGGATCACCCAGTATTCCTACGCCGTCTGGGAGGACGGCGGGTTTCGGCTGGAGAGTTACCCCCCCGCTGCCGGCTGATCGTCTTTGCTTGCTCCTCTGTCCAGCTTTCTCACGAGATCACGCAACGTCATCCCCGCCAACGCCCCACTGCCGGCAGCAGCCAGTTGATCGACCAGTTCGTCGATGACGGCCGTTTCCGGGCAGCATGCCGGCGGCACGTAATCGCTGCCATCCGCGGCTATGCTGCCAAACAGTCCGCTCAACTCTATGCTGTCCGGCTCCCGGGCCGGCAGGTAGGCCGTCATTCCGTCGCCACCGGCGACCTCGGTCAGCAGGTTGAGGCGCTGCAGCAGATCGAGAAGCACTTGCAGCAAACGCGGCGGGATTTCTAGCTCGGCAGCAAGCTCCACGGCGGACCGGGGCGGTTCGCCGCGTTGAAATCGGCTGGCCACATGCATCAGCACTGCAAGGATAATTCGCATTCGTCCGGTGACGCTGACCCGGCCACCGCGCAGGTCTCGGCGAATGCTGCGCAGGTTCTGCACGGCAAAGGTCACCACCAGGCCGAGCAGGACGATGGCCCAGGCCAGGTAGAGCCAGACCATGAACACCGGCAGCGCCGCCAGAGTCCCGTAGATGGCGTTGTAACGGGCGACGCCGATCTGGAATTCGACGTAGATCCACTGGCTCAGCTGCCAGAGGGTGCCGCCGAACATGCCGCCAATCAGAGCGGCACGGGGCGCAACCCGGGTGTTGGGAATGAACAGGTAAAGGCCGGCAAAGACCAACCACATGACCACAAAGGGCAGGACGTTGAACAGGATGATCAGCAGGTTGCCGACCAGGGCCATGTCGAGCAGCCACTGCACCAGGGTCCGGCTCTCCAGGGAGCCGGTCATGGAGATCGCCGCCACGACAAACACCGGGCCGATGGTCACCACCGCAAAGTAGCTGGTGAAACGCCGGGCAACGCTGCGCGTTTCGTTCACCCCCCAGATGGTATTGAAGGCATTTTCCACCCGCGAGAGCAGCAAGAGCACGGCGAAGACCAGGAACACCAGGCCGATGGCCCCCAGCTGTCCGACATTGGTGTTATTGATGTATTCAACGATGGCGGCGGACACCGATGCGGAGCCGGCGGCCAGATAGGGGAGCAGCAGCGGCTGCAGGTGATTCTGCACGCCGAAGCCCTTGAGCATGGCAAACATCAGGGCCAGCAACGGTACCACCGACAGCAGCGAGATGAAGGCCAGGGCCGCGGCGTGGAGCAGGCAGCGATTGGCACGGAACTCTCTGCCGACCAGCACCCAGAGCTGCAGCTGACGAAGCAGGAAGCGGCGCCAAGGTGGTTGGTCAAAGAGTCTGGACTGCCAGAGTCCGGCAGCCAGAAACTCGCGCCACCGGCCGGGCAGCTCCCGCAGAGGCATGGTCACGTGCCGCCCCTCCTTTCGATTCAGCCGCCGAAAATGGCAGTGGTGCCGTTGATGACGTACTGCACGGCAAGCAGCGCCAGCAGCAACCCCATGATGCGGG
>JBFYXI010000246.1:0-11397 GCA_041310635.1 Desulfuromonadaceae bacterium
TCGTAGAGTCGCCGGACCAGCCGCATCGCTCCTCCCCCTACTCTTCGCGCCAGCCGTGATTGCCAACCAGCGGCACGAAACGGCACCCGAACAGGCGCTCTTCGCGAAAGTCCTGTTCGCCCCGGCGGGTGACGCGGACCAGGATCTGGCTGATCCGGTCTCCGACCGGAATGACCAGCCGGCCACCGAGGGTCAACTGCTCCAGATAAGGGCGGGGAATTGCCGGAGCCCCGGCGGTCACCACGATGCCGTCAAAGGGAGCTTCGTTTTCCCAGCCATAGGTACCGTCGGTAACACGGATGTTGACCCGCGCAAAGCCACAATTGTCGAGAGTGCGGCGCGCCTGACGCGCCAGTTCCGGAATCCTCTCCAGGGAGAAGACCTGACGGGCCAGCAGGGCCAGGACCGCGGACTGATAACCGGAGCCCGTACCGATTTCAAGAACTTTTTCATCGCCGCGCAATTGCAGCGCCTCGCTCATGACGCCCACCATGTAGGGCTGTGATATGGTTTGGCGTTCACCGATCGGCAGGGGGAAGTCGTTGTAGGCCTGGCTCGAGAGCGCTTCCGGCACGAACAGGTGCCGGGGCACCTTCAGCATCGCCTCGATGACCCGCGGGTCAGTGACCCCGCGGCCGCGGACTTGTTCCTCGACCATGCGTCGGCGCGAGATGGCGAAATCGATCATCCCCCCCCCCTGCCGCTGTCGAGGGGGCCGGCGACCTGCCATTGGCGCAAGCGTTCGAAAGCCGCGTAGTTGGTCAGATCGAGATGCAACGGAGTAACCGAGACCAGGCCGTTCTGCACCGCGTGGACATCGGTCCCCTCCAGATTCTGGAAAGCCATTTCACCGGCGCCGATCCAGTAGTAGGTGCGACCGCGCGGATCGACATTCTGCACGATGGCATCGCTGTAACGACGCTTGCCCTGCCGCGTCAGGCTCATGCCCAGGGGCTCCCCTGCCGGCACGTTGACATTCAGGAAGGTATCGGCAGGCAACCCGTGCTCCCGCACCAGCAGGGCCAACTGTGCCGCCCAACGGCCGGCCGGTTGGAAGCTCTCTTCGGCAAAGCTTTCGGCGGCCAGGGATACCGCTATGGCGGGGACTCCCATCAGGGTGGCTTCCATGGCGGCGGCGACGGTACCGGAATAAGTCAGGTCGTCACCAAGATTGGCGCCGAGGTTGATACCGGAGACCACCAGGTCGGGAGTGGTCTTCACCAGGCCGTGGATGCCAAGGTTGACACAATCGGTCGGAGTGCCGTCGACGGCCCACCAACCCTCGGCATGAGCCGTTGCCCGGAGCGGCGCATGCAGGGTCAGGGCGTGGCTGACGGCACTCCGCTCGCGGTCCGGAGCGACGACCACCACCCGCCCGAGCGACTGCAGCGATCGCGCCAGCACCCGCAGTCCGGGCGAATGAATGCCGTCGTCATTGGTCAGCAGAATCAGCACGGATAGCGCCAGCAGTGGAATGGGCCGGGTTACGGCACAGCGGTGAGGGAATCACGGATACGGATCAGATCGCGGCGCAGCTCATCGAGCAGGCGCCGGTCGATGCCGCCCCCCAGGGGGAGCGACAACTGGTCGCAATCTGCGGGCGGAGGCGGGGTGGCGGCCGGTGCCGCTGGCGATTGGCCGACCGCCGTGGTCGCCACCGGTTCGGCGGCCGGTTTCCGGCGCAGCAGTTTGCGGGCACCGGCAATCGTGTAACCCTGGTTGTAGAGCAACTCTTTGAGACGCAGAATCAACTCGATGTCGCGGCGGCAATAAAGACGTTGCTGATGGCGATTTTTGCCTGGGCGGATACTGGCTACCTCGGCTTCCCAGTAGCGCAGCACGTGCGGCTTGACCCCGGTAAGTTCGGCAACTTCTCCGATTTTGAAATAGAGCTTGTCGGGGATCTGCGGGTCCATGCTCCGGATCCGGGAAATCGACGGGGCGGAGACTACTCCTCCGAGCCGTTGATCGATGATTTGAGAACCTGGCTCGGCTTGAAGGTCAGGATGCGCCGCGAACAGATTTCGATCTCTTCCCCGGTCTGGGGATTGCGTCCGCGCCGGGTCGACTTGTCCTTGACCATGAAATTGCCGAAACCGGCAATTTTAATCTTTTCACCCTGCTCCAGGGTGACTTTCATGATATCAAAGACCATTTCGACAATCTCAGCCGATTCCTTCTTGGAAAAACCGGTCTTGAGATAAACATTCTCGACAAGGTCCGCCTTGGTCATGAAAACCACCTCCAAAAGATATCTACCTGAATTTTCGAGTTTTATAGCACAGCACGAAGCGGCCGGACAACAACTTTTTTCAGCGCAGTTCAGCCCCCAGCGACTTGTGCAGCGCCTGGATCAGCTTGGCGTGCAAAGTTTGCACGATCTCGTCGGTCAGGGTCCGGTCAAGGGCACGATAGCGAGCCCTGATCGCCAGGCTTTTCTTCCCCGGCGGCAGCGACGCCCCGCGGTATACGTCGAACAACACGATATCCTCAAGATCCTTAAGCCGCACCTGGCGCAAAGCATCGAGAACCTGCTGCGCCGACACCTCTTCATCGATCAGCAGGGCACTGTCCCGCTGAATGTCGGGATAGCGCGACAGGGGCCGGAAGCCGGGATGCCGGCCGGCCGCAGCAATCAGTGCCTCGGCATCAAGATCGCACAGATAGACCGGCTGGCTGATGTCAAAACTGCGCAGCACTTCGGGGTGAACTTCACCAAGTGTGCCGAGCCGCTGACCACCGATCTCGACGGCGCAGGATTTGCCGGGATGATAAAAGTTCTCGCCGTGTTCGGCGGGCCAGCGGGCCTCCCTGATGCACAGACGCGCCAGCAGTTCTTCAACCGCCCCCTTGATATCGAAGAAATCCGCCGTCGCCCCCTCCTGGGCCCAGCCTTCCGGCTCGCGGCGGCCGCTCAACAGGGCGGTGAGGCGCAGCCGCTCCCGAGGCAACTCTTCGCCGGCCAGCGGTTGGAAAACCGGGCGCAATTCGAACAGGGCCAGGTCATCGGTCCGGTAGGCCACGTTGCGCGCCGCAGTGTCCAGCAGGCTCGGCACAAGCGTGGTGCGCATGACCGCCTGCTCTTCGGTCAGAGGGTTGAGAATCTGCACGTTCTGCCGGCGCGGGTCATCGGCAGGCAAGCCCAGGCGATCGACGGTCGCTGCGGAAACGAAAGAATAGTTGATCACCTCGCAGAAACCGAGCCCGGCCATGCAGTCGCAGAGGATCCCCTCGAGCCGCAGATGGCTTGGCAGCGGCTGGCTATGCAAGGTGCTGGTCGGCATGGTCACCGGGATGCGTTCATAGCCGATCAGCCGGGCGACCTCCTCGATGAGATCGATTTCCCGCTCGATATCGGGGCGGAAATGAGGCACCTCCACCCACAGGGCATCGCTACCCCGCTCGGGCGCAAGTTCACAGCCCAGACCGATGGCGCGCAGCACGCGGCGGATTTCCCCGCAATCGATCTCGACTCCCAGCAACTGGCTGGTACGCCGGGAGGAAATGATCAACTGCCGCTTCTCAAGGGGGGTCGGGTAGGCATCGACCTGGCCGGCAGCCACAACACCGCCGGCCAAATCGACGATCAGTGCCGTTGCCCGGTCCAAGGCCAGCGGGACCATATCGATATCGGCCCCGCGCTCGAAACGGTGAGAGGATTCGGTGTGCAACCCGAGCCGTTTGCTGGTGCGGCGAATCGCCGCGGGATTGAAATAGGCACTCTCCAGCAGGATATCCACCGTATCCGGCCGAACTTCGGAATTCTCCCCGCCCATGACGCCGGCAATGGCCACCGGTCCCTCGCCGTCGCAGATGACCAGGTCGCTGGCCATCAGCGTACGGAGCTGACCATCCAGGGTGGCAAACAGGTCACCGTCGTGGGCCCGCCGCACCACGATGCGGCGGTCGCGCAGATAACGAAAATCGAAGGCATGCAGGGGATGGCCGAGTTCGATCATGACGAAATTGGTCACATCGACCACATTGTTGATCGAGCGCATGCCGACCGCCTCCAGACGCCGTACCAGCCAGTCCGGGGACGGGCCGATGGTGACCCCCTCGATCAGGCGCGCTGCGTAACGCGGGCACAGATCGGCATCGAGAATGGTCACCGAAGTCTTGCCGGCGGCAGCCTCGCCGCCTTCCTGCAGACGCGGCACCGGAAGCCGCAGGGGAACCCCCGTCATTCCGGCAATTTCGCGGGCAACGCCGACCACGCTGAGGCAGTCGGGGCGATTCGGCGTCAAGCCGAGTTCGAAGCGCACATCTTTCAAGCCGAGGGCGGCAAACACCGGGGTGCCGAGTTCCAGCCCCACCGGCAGGATCAGAATCCCCTCGGCAGTGGCCGCCAGCCCAAGTTCACTCAACGAGCAGAGCATGCCGTTGGAATCCTGGCCGCGAATTTTCGACTTCTTGATCTTGAAACCACCGGGAAGCTCGCTGCCCACCTGAGCCAGCGCCACCAGGTCGCCGGCCTTGTGGTTGGTGGCACCGCAGACCACCTGCAGGGTGACGCTACCGGTCTCCACGGTGCAAAGGGTCAGGCGATCGGCCTCCGGATGCGGCCTGACTTCGGCAAGGCGGGCGACGATCACGCTGTCGCAGCCCTCGCCAAGCCTTTCCATGGCATCCACTTCCAGACCGGCCATGGTCAGGCGATGGCTCAGCTCTTCCGGCGAGAGATCGATCGCCACGTATTCTTTCAGCCAGTTCAGGGTGACTTTCATGGCAAAATCCTTGGGAATTCAGGAGTCAGGATGCGGGATTCAGGGGCCCTCGGGAAACACCTGGAAGTCTTAAGGGAATTTCTCCTGAATCCGGTATTCTGCATCCTGAAACCGCCTCTAGAATTGTCGCAAAAAGCGCAGGTCGTTTTCATAAAACAGGCGCAGGTCATTGACCCCGTACTTGAGCATGGCGATACGCTCGATACCCATGCCGAAAGCGAAGCCGGTGCACTGCTCGGGATCGTAGCCGACGGCCTTGAAGACCTCGGGGTCGATCATGCCGCTGCCGAGAATTTCCAGCCACCCCGACTGCTTGCAGACCCGGCAGCCGCTGCCGCCGCAGATCACGCACTGGATATCGACCTCGGCACTCGGTTCGGTGAAAGGGAAGAAGGAAGGCCGGAACCGCACGCCGATGCCAGCACCGAAATATTCGGTGATGAAGGCCGTAAGCATCCCCTTGAGATCCCCAAAGGTCACCTGCCGATCCACCAGAAATCCCTCGATCTGGTGGAACATGGGGCTGTGGGTGATGTCGGAATCGCGCCGGTAAACGGTGCCGGGGGCCACCACCCTGACGGGAGGGTCCTGATTGAGCATGGTGCGCACCTGCACCGGGGAGGTATGGGTACGCAGCACCACATCATCGGAGATGTAAAAGGTGTCCTGCATATCGCGCGCCGGATGGTCGCGCGGCATGTTGAGGGCCTCGAAATTGTAGAAATCCCGCTCGACCTCGGGGCCTTCGGCGACACCGAAGCCCAGGCCGGCAAAGATGGCGACGATCTCCTCGGTAACCAGGGTGATCGGGTGCTTCGAGCCGTGGCGGCGGCGGCGGCCCGGCAGGGTGACATCGATCCGCTCCGCGGCCAGGCGTCGCTGCAGTTCCAATGACCGCAACGCGTCAAGGCGTTGGTTGAACAGGATCTCGAGGCGGGCCTTGACCTCATTGACCAGGGCACCCAGCAGCGGACGCTCTTCGGCGGAAAGCGCGCCCAAACCCTTCATGATCGCGGTGAGATCCCCTTTCCTTCCCAGGAAACGGGCCTTGACCTGCTGCAGATCAAATTCACTGTTGGCCTGGCCGGCGGCCTGCGCTGCCGCCTGCTCAAGAGCAGCCAGTTGCTCATTCATGACCGGATATCCCTTCGACGTCTGGAGCCAGCGATGCAAGCAAAAAAAAAAGAGATGGGCCAAGGCCCATCTCTTTGCGCGTCACGGCGCTTACTGGAGTCGGGCCTTGGCCTGGCTGACCACGGCGGTAAACCCGGTCGGGTCGGTAACCGCCAGTTGCGCCAGAATCTTGCGGTCAAGGCCGATGCCGGCCTGCTTGATGCCGAAGATCAGACGGCTGTAGGACAAGCCGTTCTCGCGGGCAGCGGCATTGATGCGGGCAATCCACAGGGCCCGGAAGTCACGCTTGCGCACCTTGCGATCGCGAAACGCATAGTTCAGCGCCCGATCGACCGCTTCTGTTGCACTGCGGAACAGCTTACTGCGCGCCCCGCGATAACCTTTAGCCAGTTTCAGGACCTTGTTGCGTCTGCGTCTCGCTTTGAAGCCTCTTTTGACTCTTGGCATGTCAATACTCCTTGCATGGTGTCGGCGGGTGAACCCGCAGCCGGATCTGCAGGGGGAGACAGGACCCCGCAGTTCACGACGGTATCAATGTGCGCCCGGTTATACGTAGGGGATCAGGCGGCTGATATTCCTGGCGTCACTGGGATGGACGAGGGTCGACTGGCGAAGGCCACGCTTGCGCTTGGTGGTCTTCTTGGTCAGGATATGGCTGGTAAACGCCTTGTTGCGGCGGATCTTGCCGGAACCGGTTTTGCCGAAGCGCTTGGCGGCGCCGCGGTTGGTCTTGATCTTGGGCATCGGAGTTCTCCTTGTACGCTGGCCTCGGGTATGCCCGCGCCAGCAAATTTACTTTTTCGGGGCCAGCACCATGATCATGAACCGGCCGGCCATACTTGGCATGCTTTCCGGTTGGCCGATTTCGGCCACGTCGGCCACCATCCGCTCGAGCAGGCGTCGGCCGAATTCGGGGTGAGTCACCTCACGGCCGCGAAACATGACGGTGACTTTGACCTTGTTGCCCTCTTCCAGGAAGCGGCGGGCGTTCTTGACCTTGAACAGGAAGTCGTGCTCCTCGGTCTTGGGGCGCATCTTGACTTCCTTGATCTCGACCCGAACCTGCTTCTTCTTGGCTTCCGCCGCGCGCTTGTTCTGCTGGTACTTGTATTTGCCATAGTCCATGATCCGGCAAACGGGCGGCTGGGCCTCCGGGGCGACCTCGACCAGATCAAGGCCACGCTGTTCGGCAACGGCCAGCGCTTCACCGATCGCAAGGATGCCGAGCTGGCCGCCCTCATCGTCTACCACCCGGACTTCCCGGGCGCGGATCATCTCATTGATGTTGATTTTGTCCTTGACTATGGCACACCTCCTGGCAAGCAGCTAAAGACGACTGCGGGTACTAATGGTACTGGCGGCATTCCTCGGTGATCAGCCGGGCAAAATCACCCGGAGACATCGGCTCCAGGTTCTTGCCGGAACGATGCCGCGGCGCTACGGTTCCCGCTGCCACTTCCTTATCCCCGATCACCAGCATGTAGGGGATCTTTTCCATCTGAGCCTCGCGGATCTTGAAGCTCAGCTTCTCATTGCGCAAATCGACCTGCACCCTGACCCCCTGCTCGCGCAACAGCTGATAAACTTCCTGCGCGTAAGCGGCCTGGCTGTCGGTCACATTGAGCACTTTGGCCTGCACCGGCGAGATCCACAGCGGAAAACTACCCGCGTAATGCTCGATCAGCACCCCTATAAAACGCTCAATGGCCCCCAGGATGACCCGGTGGACCATGACTGGACGATGCCGTTCGCCATCACTACCGACATAGGTGAGATCGAAGCGTTCGGGGAGCGTGAAATCGCACTGGATAGTAGCACACTGCCATTTCCTGTCAAGCGCGTCCTTGAGCTTGATATCGATCTTCGGTCCATAGAAGGCACCGTCACCCTCGTTGATCTCGAAGGGGAGTTGCGAATCGCGCAGAGCACTCATCAGGGCGCTGGTCGCACGCTCCCAGTCCTGATCCGAGCCGATCGATTTTTCCGGCCGCGTCGAGATTTCCAGTTCGTAATCGAAACCGAAGATCGCCATCACCTCGCGGACAAAGTTCAGAACCCCCTTGATTTCGCCGTCCAACTGTTCGGGCGCACAGAGGATGTGGGCATCGTCCTGGGTGAACCCGCGCACGCGCAGCAGGCCGTGGAGCACGCCGCTCTTCTCATGGCGGTGCACGGTCCCCAGCTCGAAGAAGCGCAGCGGCAGGTCGCGGTAGGAACGCAGCCTGGACTTGTAGATGAGCATGTGGGCCAGACAGTTCATCGGCTTGATGCCGTAGCCCTGCTCGTCGATTTCAGTGAAATACATGTTCTCCCGGTAGTTGTCGAAATGGCCGGAAGTTTTCCACAGCTCGGTACGCAGGATCTGCGGCCCCATGACAATATCGTAGCCGCGCTTGAGGTGTTCGCGACGCTCGAAGTCCTCGATGATGGTGCGCAGCAGGGCCCCTTTGGGGTGCCAGATCACCAGGCCGGCGCCGGCTTCGTCGCTGAACGAGAAGAGATCGAGTTCACGGCCGAGCTTGCGGTGATCACGGCGCTTGGCCTCTTCCAGACGTTCCAGATGCTGGTTGAGCTCCTTCTGGTCGGCGAAGGCCGTGGCGTAGATGCGCTGGAGCATGGCGTTCTTTTCATCGCCGCGCCAGTAGGCACCGGCCACGCTGGTCAGCTTGAAGGCCTTGAGCATCCCGGTCGAGGGGATATGCGGCCCGCGGCAAAGGTCGACGAAACTCCCCTGGCGGTAGATCGACACTTCCTCAACGCCGAGGTCGCGAATCAGCTCGACCTTGTAAAGCTCGCCCATCTCCTCAAAGAGCCGGATCGCCTCGTCGCTGGAGAGTACCTGACGCTCAATCGGCAGGTCGGCGGCTGCCAGTTCCGCCATTTTCTTTTCGATACGCTCGAATTCTTCGGGGCTGAAGGTGTGGGTGGCGCTGTAAAAATCGTAATAGAAACCGTTCTCGATCGCCGGGCCGATGGTGACCTGCACCTCGCGGCCAAACAGCTCCTTGACGGCTTGTGCCATCAGATGAGCAGTCGAGTGACGATAGATCTCCAACCCCTCCGGGGTGTTGAGCGTAATCAGCTGCAGCTGCGCATCGCGCTCCAAAGGGACGGTGGCATCGACCAGCAGACCATCGAGGCGGGCCGCCACGGTTTGTCTGGCCAGACGCTCGCCAATCCCCCGGGCGATTTCCAGCGGCGTGGTGCCCTGGGAAACCTCCTTGGGCGTGCCGTCGGGCAGCGTGATCCTGAGCATGGGCATGCGTTCCCCTTAATGAAAAGAGGCATCCCGGGATGCCTCCATGCGGCGCTGTTCGCCTGTACTGGTGGTAGGCACGGGCGGGATTGAACCGCCGACCCCTACCGTGTCAAGGTAGTGCTCTCCCACTGAGCTACGTGCCTGCATCCTCCACCAAAAATGCGGTCCCCTACTTAACAGAAGGAAGTGCCGCCTGTCAAGCGATTTTCTTGACAAACCCTCAGCACAACCGGTGGTTGCCCTGTTCGAAGCGAAGCAGCCAGGTCTTGGTGTTCACGCCGCCACCGCCGGAGTAACCGCCAAGCTTGCCACCGACCGCAAGCACCCGGTGGCAAGGGATGATGATCGGCAGGGGGTTGGCCGCCATGGCCTGCCCGACGGCGCGAGCGGCTCCCGGAGTCCCTGCCCGTGCCGCCAGTTCGCCATAGGTAATCGACGCCCCGAAGGGAACGGTCTGCAAAGTTTCCAGCACCCTGCGCGTGAACGGCGGCAGGCCGGACAAGTCGATCGGCAAGTGGAAGAATCGTCGCTGCCCGGCAAAATATTGTTCCAGTTGCTCCTTCGCCTGCACCAGAACCAGGCGGTCAGGATCAGCTCCCGGCAGGGCATGGGCCGGTGGGAGGTCCGTCGCGGCGGCATGGTCCAGAATGGTGACGCCGGACAGGTAGCCTTTGCGCGCAAACAGCACCAGGCTACCGATCGGCACCGTCATGGCGCAACTTCGCTTGTCCGGCAGCGTGTTATCCCGCATCGGCGTTCCTCCGCATCCGGCGGGAGAGACGCTTGGCAATCAGCTCCCAGCCTTGTTTGACTTCGTCGACCCTGCACATCCAGCATCCCGCGACATAGCTCGCAGCCCCGGCGGCGATTGTGCCGAACAGCAGCAGGGAGCGCGCCCAGGAAGACCCCTCGGTCTGCCAATCGACGCAGCCGAGCAGCGCATTGACAGTCAGGGACATGGCCAGCAGCCCGGGCAGCAGCCTCAGGCAGAACGTCAGCATGCCGCGCAGGTCGATCCCGCCCAGGCGCCGGTTGAGCAGCCACAGCAGGGCCGCGGCATTGAAGACCGAGGAAATGGTCAGAGCCAACGCCAGCCCGGCATGCTGCATCGGTCCCATCAGCATGACACTGCAGGCCACGCTGACCAGCAGGGTCCAGAAGGAGACCAGAACCGGTGTGCGCGTATCCTGCAGGGCGTAGAAAGTCGGCGCCACGACCCGGCTGATGCCGACAAACACCAGTCCCGGGGCGTACCAGGCCAAGGCAGTAGCTGACTGAATCAGGTCGTTGACGGTAAAGGCGCCCCCCAGGAAGAAGAGGCTGTAAATCGCCCGTGAACAGATGATCATGCCGATCGCCGCCGGCAGCGTCGCCAGAAGAATCAAGGCCAGGGCAAAGCGCAACGATTCACGAAAGCCCGGCTGATCGTGCTCCGCCAATTGACGGCTCATGCTGGGCAGGACCGCCTGGGCCAGGGACACCACAAAAATTCCCTGGGGGAACTCGAACAGCCGCTGGCCATAATAGAGCCAGGAGACGCTGCCTTCCTGAAGGAACGTGGCAAACAGCCGGGTGACGACCACGTTGATCTGATAAATCGCCACGCCGAGGATGCCCGGAACCATCAACCTGGCGACACGGCGGACGGACGGATGCCCGAACCGGAAATCGAGTCGCAGATCATAACCATAGCGATAAAGCACCGGGATTTGCATCAGCAGCTGCATCACCCCGCCGATCAGCACCCCGATGGCCAGGGCCATGATCGGTTTGGCAAAATAGGGGGCCCACAAAAGCGCCGACCCGATCATGGCCAGGTTCAGCATGACCGGAGAAAGTGACGGAGAAAGGAAGTGCCCCTGGACGTTGAGTACGCCGGCCAGCAGAGCCACCAGGCTGACGAAAAAGATATAAGGAAACATGATGCGGTTTAACTGATCGGTCAGCTCCAGCTTGCCGGGAGTGTCGGCAAAACCGTAACCGATCAGATGCACCACCCAAGGAGAGGTGAGGATGCCGAGCAGGGTGACGCCGGCCAGCACCAGCAGCAGCAGCGTCCAGCAGATGCGCAGGACTTCGCGGCTGGCTTCGAAGCCGTCGCGGTGATGAACATCGGCAAAAGTCGGCACGAAGGCGGCAGTCAGCGAGCCTTCGGCAAAGAACCGGCGCAGCAGGTTGGGGATGGTAAAAGCGACAAAAAAAGCATCGGCGGCGTAGCCGGCACCGAAAACCGCGGCCACCACCATGTCGCGCACCAGACCGGCGATGCGGCTGAGC
>JBFYXI010000063.1:0-3092 GCA_041310635.1 Desulfuromonadaceae bacterium
CGGCGTCTCGACCTCGTGAAAATCGTGCGCCACCATGTAGTCGCGGATGGCGCTGACGATGCGGCTGCGCTTGCGAAAGACCTCGCGCACCTCGGGGTTGACCATCAGGTCGAGATAGCGCTGGCGATAGCGCGTCTCCACATCGGTCAGCCCGTGCCATTTCTCGGGAAGCGGCAGCAGCGACTTGGTCAACAGCCGCAGGGAATCGGCGCGCAGGGAGAGCTCCCCGGTCTTGGTGCGAAACGGCACGCCGGTGACTCCAACGATGTCGCCGATATCAAGTTTGCGGTAGAGGGCAAAGGTTGCCTCGCCGAGCAGATCCTGGGCCACGTAGACCTGGCAGCGGCCGCCCCGGTCCTGCAGTTGCAGGAAGGCCGCCTTGCCGAAGTCGCGCCGGGCCATGATCCGTCCGGCCAGGGCGTAGCGGTCGGCACTGTCCGCCAGCGCCGTCGCGTCATGGCCGGCGTGGGCACCATGAAAGTCGGCAGTGATGTGAGTGATCTTGAAGTCATTGGCAAACGGATTGATCCCCTCGGCACGCAACTCGTCGAGCTTGGCACGGCGCTGGGCGATGATGTCGTTACGCTCTTCCATCGAAACGATCCTCTTTAGATCTGGACAAAACAGGGCACCTTAGCCGCGCGGCGCGGCAGAGGTCAACCCCGCGTCCGGCCGAGCAGGTAGGCCTCGATAAAACCGTCGAGGTCGCCGTCGAGCACGCCGTCGGCGTTGCCGACCTCGAAACCGGTACGGTGGTCCTTGACCAGCCGGTACGGATGCAGCACGTAGGAGCGGATCTGACTTCCCCAGGCGATATCCTTCTTCTCGCCGGCCAGGGCGGTCGCCGCACTCTCCTTCTTCTCCAGTTCCTGTTCGTAGAGTCGCGCCCGCAACTGCTTCATGGCGGTGGAACGGTTCTTGTGCTGCGAGCGTTCACTCTGGCAACTGACGACGATACCGGAGGGCAGATGAGTGATGCGGATCGCCGAATCGGTCTTGTTGACATGCTGGCCGCCGGCGCCACTGGCACGGTAGGTATCGACCTTGAGATCCTTTTCGTTGATTTCGATCTCGATATCGTCGGAAATTTCGGGGAAGACGAATACCGAGGTAAACGAAGTGTGGCGGCGGGCATTGGCATCGAAGGGGGAGATACGCACCAGGCGGTGAATCCCTTTTTCGGCCTTCAGATAGCCGTAGGCGTAGGCGCCGTCAACGGTAAAGGTGACGCTCTTGGCCCCGGCTTCCTCACCCGGCTGGTATTCGGTGATCTCGGTCTTGAACCCCTTGCGCTCGCACCAGCGCAGATACATGCGCAGCAACATCTCCGCCCAGTCTTGCGCCTCGGTGCCGCCGGCGCCGGCGTTGATGCTGATGATGGCGCTGCTCGGGTCATGTTCGCCGGAGAGCATGCGGGCAAATTCCATCCGCTCGACCTGACGCTCCAGATCCGGCAGCAGTTCGCGCACTTCCTGGAGGGTTGCCTGGTCCTCGCCCTCCTCTCCCAGTTCGACCAGTACCAGCAGATCGTCGAGTTCGTGCTGCGCGGCGGTCCAGTCGTCGACCAGCTTGGCCAGTGCGGTCCGCTCCTTCAGAATCTCCTGGGCACGCTCGTTGTCGTTCCAGAACTCCGGCCTGGCAACCTCGGCTTCCAGCTCACTGACCCGCTCACGCTTGCCATCGACGTCAAAGATACCTCCTCAGCTCGTCGAGCCTTTCCCGAAGTTGTTTAATCGTTTCACTCTCGTCGCGGAACATCCTGTTGATCCTCTCTGGGCAAATGGGCCGCGGGATTATAGCGGACGGGGGGACGCAGGGCAAGCGCGAAGCATCGCTTTAACCGAGGCACCGCCGGGTCTGGATCAGCCAGACGCCGCCGACGGCCAGCAACAGCCCCGGCAGCAGTTCGCCGGCACGGGCATAGAGGCCGGGGCGGGCACCGAGGCCAACCTCGACGGTAACGACGGCCGGGACGAACAGGCCGGTGGTCGCGTGAACCCGTCCCGAGGGCGCAACCACCGCCGAGATCCCGGTGTTGGCGGCCCGGGCCAGCCAGATGCGGTTTTCCACCGCCCGGAACCGGGTCATGGCGAGGTGCTGCCAGGGGGCCGACGAATTGCCGAACCAGGCATCATTGGTGACATTGACCAACAGGCTGCTCCCCTGCCGGACCCATTCCCGTGCCAACTCTGGGAAGATCGCCTCGTAGCAGACCAGCACACCGAGGCGGTGGCCGTCGAGCGGCAGCGGCGCGATGGTTCCCGGCGAAAAGTCGCCGATGCCGACCACCAGCTTGTCGATGAACGGCAGGAACCGCTTCAACGGCACGTACTCACCGAAGGGCACCAGGTGAACCTTGTCGCTGCGCCCCAGTTCCCGCCCCTGTTTGTCGAGAAGGAACACACTGTTCAGATAACGCAGGGATTGGCCGTCCTGACGATAGGCCGGGCTGCCGAACAGCAGGGCGGCGCCGGTCTCGGCCGGAATCCCGGCGACCACGGCGGAAAGCGGGTTGGCATCCTGGAAGTAGAAAGGCGTCGCCGCTTCCGGCCAGAGCAGCAGGTCGATCCGTCCGCCACGTGCCGCCTGCAGCGACAGGTCGCGATAGATGCGCACCGTCTCGCGCTGGAACTCCGGCAGCCACTTGACGTCCTGGGGGATGTTCCCCTGGACCACGGCCAGCCGCAGCCGCTCCGAACGACCGTCGAGATCGTCACCCAGCCGCCAGTAGCCGTAACCGAAGAAGGCGGCGGCCAGCAGCACAGCACTCACCAGGCTGGCCCGCGGGAAGCGGCGCGTTCCGGCGCGGCGGACCAGGATCATTTCGGCCACCACCGCGTTGCTCAGCACCAGCAGGTAGCTCAGTCCATAGACACCGAACAAGTCGGCCGACTGAAGTAGCGCGAGGTTGGCATGCTGCGAGTAGCCCAGGGTGGCCCAGGGAAAACCGGTCAGCAGAAATTCCCGCAGGAACTCGAGGGCAACCCAGAAAACCGGCAGTGTCAGCGGGTACGGATAACCACGACACTCGCGGAGACGGCAGGCGGCCCAGGTGGCACCGCCGAAAAACAGGGCCAGATAAGCGGACAACA